>JALYIG010000014.1 GCA_030775885.1 Acidobacteriota bacterium
AGCACCGGTGGTAATGTCCGCGGATACTGGGCGGACCAACTTGATCCCAAGTACCTTGTCGCACTCGGCTCGGTCACAGACTCGACGGGTACGAAACCCATCTTGATTTCGGCCGCCACTTCAGCGAACGTTGCTAAAGCACAGTCAGCCATGGCCGGACTCTCTGTGCCTGCGTCCTTCGTAGCCGCGGCGACCGCGAATCCAACCAGTTCCACGCTGACGATGGCCAAGGGACTTACAGCATTTCCGCAATATAGCGGTGTGAGCGATCTCTGGGGTTCGAATTCCGGCAACCTCTCTTATCACTCTCTGCAGATCACGCTTCTGCAGCGCTTGGCACACGGACTTACCTTCAATATCAACTACACCTATTCAAAGAACATCGGCGACGATGGCACGTTCCGCAGCGGATTCAATATCCCCGGGGCCGCGATCTCCGGTGGAGGCCAGGACTGGCATCAGGACAGGATTGAAAGGTCCTGGACTGGAACTTCAGTTCCCCAAAATCTTCACGCCTTTGGCGTATGGAACCTTCCGTTCGGCAAAGACCATCTTGGGGGAAGTACCTGGGCTGGGCGAACCCTTGCAGGTGGGTGGCAGCTTTCGGGCATCTACACCCTCAACTCGGGTAGTCCGATGGCCGTCACCTCAAACCTGTGCACGGGTACCAACTTCCCGAATCAGGGGCAATGCATGCCGGACCTCGCGCCCGGTGCCACGAGTGCCCGTATCAACGGCAGCTATGGTACCGGACCCAACGGGACCACGACTTGCAATTTGGGTCTCGCGACAGGATGTCAGCCGATATCCTATGTCGATACAACCAAGTTCAAGGCTCCCGCTACGAACGGATCCATCTTTCTGATTGGAAACGCACCTCGTACGCAGGCCTTGAACCTGAGGAACCCAGGGACACAGAATTTCGACGCAGCGCTGCACCGTAAGTTTGCGCTGCCAAGAGATATCGGCAACATAGTCGTCGAGGTTGACTGCATCAATGTCTGGAACAAGGTCACGATGAATGGTCCGGCCGTTAACTTCGGTGCGAGTGGCTTTGGCACGATCGGGGGAGCATCGGGCAACGCCCGCGACTTCCAGTTTGCCGGGCACTTCAACTTCTAATCAGCATTAGCAGGTCTATTACAGAAACCGCCCCATTCGCAAGGATGGGGCGGTTTTGTTTTTGCTATGCAATGCTTGCTTAGCGGAATTGCCAGGCGCGGACCGGGCCGACGTCGACATGCACAAACTGCGAGACCGGATAGAATCCGACTCCGCCGGCGTGAAGCGCGAGGGCAGCGTTGCGCAAGGTAACTGTGCTGATGCCGGGAACGCGAATGTCGATGGCCTTTGCGAGCATGTGCTGGCTGTGCTCGGCAACGCCGGTGGTGGCGCCGCGAGTCCGCAGGAAGTTGTTGCTCCATGGAGTGCGATATCCGCAGACGATGTCGATCACCCCATCGGGCCGGCCCAGCGATGTCATCAGCGCATGCAGAACGTCGAACTCCTTCGGATCGTAGCTGCTGACATCCTGGGTCCGATGATCGCGCAGGAAATGGTCGAGCTGCTGGAGCGCGCCGGGAAGGTAAGTGTCCCCAATTCGATAGACGACGTCAATGTCTTCGCCGGTGTGCAGATGATGCAGGCGGAGATGATATCGCATCTGTGAATCTGTGCTGGTAGTTGAATCCAGGTCAGTTGTGCGGAGTTTTGCAGCTTTGGAAGGCGTGCCTGCTCCAATTGTAACCATTGCCATGACGGCTATTGCCGCTGCGCGTTTTGCAAATTGCATTCGCTAAGTTTCTCCCCGGGGTCGGCGTGCTGTGAATCCGCATACGCGAATGAGATTTACCTTCCTCGATTCACTCCTCCCAGTTTATCAAAGGTGTGGAGGTGCCGTCCCTACGCAATTCGTGTCACGTTCGTGTCAACGGTTCGGCGGCGGAGTGTGGACCACCCTGGATTGTGGCACTCTTGATATATGACACTTGATCCGATCCAGGTTCGCGTCCTTGGCGCATTGATAGAGAAGGAGATCGTGACGCCGGAGACCTATCCGCTCTCGCTGAATGCATTGCTGGCTGCATGTAACCAAAGGTCGAGCCGCGACCCTGTTCTCGACCTGACCGAGGAAGAGGTGCGCCAGGCGTTGCACGCGCTTGAAGACCTGGGGATGACCGCGGTGGTTCGCGACAGCCGTGTGGCAAAGTACGAACACCGCATCCGCACGGTTTTGAATTTGCGGCGCGACGAGACGGCGATCCTGTGTCTGCTGTTTCTGCGCGGGCCGCAAACGCCCGGAGAGCTTCGTTCGCGTGCTGATCGCCTGTTCAGTTTCGACGGCCTGGAAGGGGTTGAGAGTACGCTCGCGCGAATGACTGCGATTCCAGTTCCGTTGAGTGACGGGGACGCTGCGGAGACGCGAGACTTGCGGCCGCTCGCGGTGGTGTTGCCGCGGCAACCGGGCTCGCGCGAGGCACGCTATGCGCATCTGCTCGGCGGTGCGGTAGAAATAGCGCCTCGCGAGACGAGCGCGGACAGGCATCGCGCGCCGGACACTTCGGCATCGCATGAAGGTCCGGAGAGAGCGCTTGCGGCGAGAGTGTCGGCGCTCGAGGCGGAGGTGGAGGCGCTGCGAGCAGCGGTAGCTGAGCTTCAAGCCGGACGCAATGGGTAAACCCCACTCATGACGATGAGATGGTCATGAATGGGGCACCCGATACCGAGAGGGTGGCGCTACGAGAGTCATTCCTTGTCGTAGGCGGCCATGCTAGAGATTTTGTTGCCGTCCGAATCCGTCGATGTTGTTTTCAGAATTCGGGTTTTGCCGTCCGCCGAGACCACGATGCGTCCCTTGACGACCTCTTTGCCGCCCATCTTGTTGATCATGGTCAAAGTATGGTCGCTGACTTTTGTGTAGGCGCGTGAGTCTGCAGTGGGATCGCCGGCGAGCGGGTAGTCCTTGCCGTCGAACTTGCCGGTCCACTCCGTGTGCAGCGGTTTGCCGTCCTTGTCGGTGCCTTCGGTGGTCACCTTTACGCTGTCACCATTCATCTCGTAGACCACGGTTGTGTTCTTCATGAAGCCGGCCGGAACCTTGGACTTGGCTTCATTGAGTTTCCAGGTGCCCATCTGCGGGCTCTGTGCGAGTGATACGGCTGCTCCGGCAAAACAGAATGCGAGCGTTAATGCGAGGGACTTCACCTTCATGACGTTCTCCTTTTAGAGTGCAAAAACTCCCTGGGGTTGAGCAAGCCGAGAACTATACACCCTTTTGCGGTCGAGATGCGACGGGTTCTAGCCGAATAATGTGGGGGGCCCATTCGACCGAAATCGACGGGTTGCCAAGAATTGTTTGCAACTACTATACTTCCGCGCTGTTCCCCCAATCAGTGTCCTACGGGTCTAGGTTCAATCGACGAACTACTGGAGGATTCATGCGGAAATCTCTGTGTGTGCTTGCGGCGAGTTGCGCCGTGAGCGTGAGCGTACTCGCCTGGGCCAGCGATAAACCGATCGAAGTCAAACCCGGGGAAGCAATTCCTTCGAAGGCAATCAAGACCAACCATTTGGGGCCATTCAAAAACGACATGCCGGCGGTGTTGCCCATGGTGGTCGTAAGTTTTCAGACCAGTGCCACGGAAAAGGGAAGCGGTGGCGGCTCATTCATGATGGGGATGGGCAGCAACCTGGAGTACAAGCTGGACGGGATCTCTCCGGAACTGATGCAGAAGATTGCCGACGAAGCTCAGCAGGCTGTCGAAGGCGAGTTGAAGGCGGCCGGCTGGCAGATTATGCCTGCCGAAAAGCTGGTGGACATGGAGGAGTACAAGTCGTGGACCAAGTCTCCGGACCGAAGCGGGGAAGAGACGAAGCGGGCCTTTTTCTCCGTCGGGAAGGGGACTAACACCTTTTCGTCGAAGGAGATGGAACGGGTGTTCGTTGGCGGCAAACGCCCGCTTGTGGGGAATGGAGTGGTGTTGGGCGGATGGACTGCAGCCCCCTCGATTTGTAAGCTCGGCAAAGCGGCCGGGGCCAAAGTGATCCTGTTCCGGGTGATTGTGAACTTCGCGAACATCACTGCTGGCACGAACAATGTGTTTACTGGCCGCCAGGGATACAAGAGCGGTACTTCGCTCGAGATCAGCTACGCGGAGATGGATGTTTACCCGCCGGACGCGAATGGTGCCACGCCTGCCCGCATCGACACGGACTTGCCGGTGACGATGCACTCGGAGTTTGCGAAGGATGTGCAGAAGTCGAAGGCTGTCTATACGGTGGTCGCCGACCCGGATGTGTACGAGAAGGACACCGTGGAGGCGATCCGCTCGGTGGCTAAAGGCTTTGCGGCGGAATCGAACAAGTAGCCTCGCGGCTGTGCGGCTTATGTCTCCCTCCACCCCCCGGGGGGGTATATACCCATGTTGTTGAATCATAATTAGTTGCAGATCGGTGTATACGATTGACCACACACTTGATCACTCTTGACTACCTCGGTTAAGTGGAAAGGCCCGACGCGTGTGCGTCGGGTCTTATCTTCCTACTACTTTTATTATAGCTGGTTGACCGTAACTGTTAGGCCAACTTTCTTGAAGTGATTTCGGCTTTGTTATGAGCTGGTTGGCGCGTTTTCAACCGTTTTGGGGGTTGACAGAATTTGCGGCGTGGCTATCCCGCTGATGACTGGATAGAACACCCTCCGGCTGAATGGATAAGGCTCATCCGCCGATGCTCATTCCTGTGGGGGATCGGGGAGGACGCTAGGGATGGGCCCGCATCCAGCGGTGAGCGCTGAAGTCCATGGCGATGCTGGCGGCGAGCAGCGCTACGCTGATGCCCAGCGCGCCGGCGATCCAGGCCAGCTCGATGCGGCCCTTCAGGATGAAGAAGTCCAGTATGCCGAAGACCAGCACGAGCACAGCCGCTTCGGCGAAGAACGACGAACAGCGCCGGGAGGTGATGACGGCCAGATCGATCAGCGAGGAAGCCGGACCGTGCGCATCCTGCTGGCGCTCCGGGACGAGACTTAGACCTGCGGGGTTGGAGTTGGGTTTGGGTTGGTTCGAGAGGGGAGCGACGTTTAAATTTGAAACATTTTTGTGAAGCATAAAGAGGCCTTTTTGGTGCTGTCTTAAGGATGCCTCAGTTTTCGGCCAAAGTCCAGTTAATTTGCGGTAAATTGCTCATAAATATAGATTTATTGGATGGAAGATGCAATGCCCTTTGGTGGTCGAGTTGCGCCGGACACCGATCGGGCAGCGGTCACGCAACGCGCGATGCCCACATCTCAGAATCGAGATATGGGGCACCCGGTTTGGGGGCCACCCGCCGGGACGTTATATGCGGAGCACGCCGGCGGCGACGAAGAGGAGAAAGATGGAGGCTCCGATGCCTACGTCGAAGGCGGCGCTACGGGCGCGGGCGAACTCTTGATCGTCGGTGCGGATGGCTCCGAATTTGACGAACCAGCGGATGACCATGAACGGGATGGCGACGCAGAGGAACCAAAAACCGATGATGCCGATGTGGGCTATGAACGGGACAAAGCGGAGGAAGAAGAAGCCGGCCGCGGACCCGGCCATGATCTTGAGGTAGCTACCGTCGCTGCAGGCCTGATTGACCTGGGCGAATGCTTCGGCTGACGCGACTGCGACGCCATGGTCGATGGCGGCGGAACAGAATGGGCAGGCCTGCATCGTGGTGTTGATTGTTTCTTTGCAGTTTGGACAGGGGAAGACTTCGACCCTTGAGGAAAGGCTGAAACTCGTGGACATCGCAGATAAGCCTCGTTGATTCGCTGACAAGGTTAGCCCGAGGGTTGGTGTGGGTCGGTTCGGTGGCGGACGGAGTCGGTTCTGGTAGACCCCACCCATGACGGTGAGACTGTCATGAATGGGGCACCCAAAGTTTGTGAAATGGAGACACCTGTCACTCAAGGTGTGGAGGCAAGTGGGTGCCCCATTCATCGCGGCTCTATCGCGGTGGGTGGGGTTGCGGCTCGCTCCCGGCGGGTCCAGGTACAGTGTTATTCGATTTCGACGCGGCCGGGTTCGCCGGTTGCCCAGTGGTTGAAGCTGCTCCATGGCCAGTCTTCCGGTTTCGCGACGAGGCCGCGTTCGACTGGGTTGCGATGGATGTAGCGGAGCTTCTCAACGAATTTGTTTTGGGAGAAGACGTTGAAGTCGTAGTAGCGGGATTGCCAGAACTGGGGGCGGGTGCCTTTGAGGAGTTTAGAGGTTTGTCCCTTCAGGACACGTAGCGTGTTGTCCAGCCGCTGGAGCTTTGGTTAGGTGAGGAGCAGGTGGACGTGCTCGGGCATGAGGACGTAGGCGAAGAGGAAGAACTGGTGGCGCTTGCGGAAGGTTTCGAGAGTGTCGAGGAAGATCGTTCTGGAATGGTCGTCGTTGAGGTAGGGGAGTCGCTGGTAACAACTGAAGGTGAGGAAGTGGTAGTGGCCTTCGGTTTGGTAACGCTTCAGGCGGCTTGGCACGGAACCAGCTTACGGTTTCGACCGAAGTTAAAGATGTGACTTGGAGTACATTCGGGGGTCTGACCGTAGCCGGACCCCACTCATGACGATGAGACCGTCATGAATGGGGCACCCGAATGTGAGTGGGCCACCCGCCACCGAATGTGCGAGTGAGCCACCCGCCTGGCAGAGGAGGAGGGTGGACACCCCCTGTCCGGCCTAGAATCTATGTATGTTTGAACGCAACGATGGGATTCGTGCGCCCTTGAATAATAAACGCTCTACGCGTCTGCTCGACATAGAGAGTGGAGGTGCATTAGGGGACGAAACGTTTGTTTGGGGCGAACAGTGGGTCATTGGGAGCGAGCCCGATGGTTCAATGTCAGCGCTTGATATGCGAAAGCACTCGTTTCGCCCCGTATGTACTCAGGCGGAAATTGATCGGATATTTGATCCGAAGGATGCGACCGATCACTTATTAGCGCTCCGGGGCAACTATATCGTCGATCATATGAGAATATTTCGGTACTTTCTGAGAAGGTTTCGTGCGCAACGGGCCGGGTATTCCTTGGAGAGGAATTTCCCTTCTCATCATTATGCCGCCTATCTTAAGACTCTCCCAGTTGCAGACAGGCAAAGACTGACGGCTGTCGCCTATGGGGATGTCTTCACTGCGGAGGCGGACGGAGAAATATTCAATTCTCCGTTTGGCCCAATAGTTACCATCAGCCGCTCAATCAAATATTTTCTGGAATACGGCGGCCTCGCGTTGAGGCGACTCCATAGACACATTCCCATCGATGTTAGGTTTCGGGCCCTCATCATCGCTCTCCGTGTCATGTTTGGGCATGAATCCATGGATTTTGAAGTCGATCCCCGCGGTGTTCTTAGTAAGCGTCTTTTATTCGAAATACGTGATCCGATTGAACTTCAGTTGCAGTTCATCGTGGGCCACGAGTTTGCCCACTATCTGCTGGGCCACTTGTCTAGCGACAAGGTACATGCGAGCCAGCTTAGATTTGCGTCTCACCCCTCATCGTCGCCGGAACTGGCAAAAGTCTATAGCGTCTCTCAGGCAGAGGAGCTTGCTGCCGATCTAGCCTCGATTACGCTTCCCCAGGTCGGCGATCAGAAACGAGCCGAATTGCTGAATGCAACACTCATTTGGTTCGGGTTGGTGGAGCTTTATCAGCACGCGTCTGATGTCGTTTGCCCAAAGCCCTCTTGGAAGGAGAGCCACCCCTCTGCCCGTGATAGACATCTTCATCTATTGAAAAATGTCGAGACACGTTATCTATCGGACCTGACGATGGTCTCAGACAGTATCGTCCATTTCGTAGAGCTTCTAAAGCCCGTTTTGTCCGAGTATTTATCGTTGCATGTCGACGTTTTTGAGCATCACGGCTCCATCTATCTGAGCGACGAGCCGAACTCGCGCTGGCGCGGCCCTAAGCTTGTCGATCGCGTCGACTATTACTAAGTAATGGCGATGAAGGCCGCCCTCACCTTGACTGAATGGCCATTTCACTCGCTGGGAGGTGCGGTGCTTGCGGGTTTTCCTGCTTTGGCTGATTGGGCCTTGCTAACTTTGGCACTGAATCTTTCTGCAAAGTTGGCGGCTTCCGCGTTTTCTGTGGTCAGGTTTCTGAAGAGATACTCGAATAGAAACCTAAATTCGTCGAAAACGGCCAGACATTCGGTGTCGGATTTGTTGTGCAGTGCGTTACTGAGATTCGAGTAGAGGGTGGAAAGCGGGTTGTGGCCGCCCGGGCGTAAATGGGCGGGCAGCAGTAGGGATGCGAGCTCGATTTTGCGATCCACTTGATAGCTTGCCTTTACGGCGGCGGCCTCGGCCAAATGTGGGTCCTCTGACCCCGATAGCTTAGCAGCTTCAATTACGAGATCCAACAGAACGTCTACTTTGTTTTCTACGACGCGACGCGCATAGGCGACCGCTGCTATCCCGTGTGAGATATTTTGGCTTATCAGTGCTCGCCGATAGAGCGAGGAGTCATCCTTGCCCAGCCGATCCTCCAGCACTGAGGGAATCTCAATTTCTGGCTTGGGGTACTCCCCGAACTTTTCGAATAGGACAACTTCACGATTTGTCCACCAAATAATTGCGAATCTAACTACACGCGAATCGCAATTGCGGCACTTGTAACTTTTCAAATGGAATCGCGTTTCAATGTCGCATGAGGTGGAGCCGCACTCCCACGCGGTCCGCATCTTGCATACATCGCAGTCGCGGCTAATCGTCTTTGGGATATGTACGTAATTGCTATTGACTGAAGAGAAAGCGTGTAACTCCGCTGAATACTTGAGAGTCCGAAACAGTGCTCCACTTTCTAGTATCTTCGTTAGTTCTGCCTTAAGCGCTGCGTCGTTGGCGAAGGCAATTCTGTTGTCCGTCGTCAAGTAGTGTCTCCCTCCCCGTCGCCGCCGTAACTATTCTACGGTAACGCTCTTGGCTAGGTTTCTGGGTTGGTCGACGTCGCAGCCGCGGCGGACGGCGATGTGGTAGGCGAGGAGTTGGAGGGGGACGACTTCGAGGATGGGGAGGAGGAGCTCGGGGGCGGCGGGGATGTGGATGACGTGTTCGACGAGCTGGGCGATGTGGGTGTCGCCCTCGATGGCTAGGGCGATGACGCGGCCGGAGCGGGCGGTGACCTCCTGGATGTTGGAGAGGGTTTTTCGTATTTGAGGACGGAGCTGGGGTCGGCGGGGTTAGGGC
>JALYIG010000015.1 GCA_030775885.1 Acidobacteriota bacterium
GGTAACGGTCTTTTGAATCTCATCGACTTCCATTTCCACGCCCTCGACGAGCTTCTTCACCTTCACCTTGGTCGAGACCTCTTTGGCAGGCCAGTCGATGCCGGTGACATTGGAGCAGAAGTCGAAGCGCAGATCGGCTGCGTCGCGAAGAAAGGTAGCCACAGCAAGCCCGTGCTCCGGATCGAGCAGCAGCGAGTGCTGCTCCGAAGGGCTGGGATTGGGGATAATCTCCACGCGGCACCCCGGAATGTTCGCGTCGATGGCGGACTTAATGTTTTCCAGATTCATCCGTCCCTGCCTGCGAGATTTGCACTAGCGGCGGCCGCCACACTGCCGGGTTCTGGGTCGGCTCCAAATCGTGTGCGCCGAACTGCGGAACGATAAACTCGCTCGGCTGTGCCGCGTCGAGGTGACGCGGCCTAGTTTCGCCGGTCAAAGCCTGCTCATCGATCTTTTTCTGCAGCATCATGAACGCGTCGATCAGGGCCTCGGGCCGGGGCGGACAGCCCGGGATATACACATCCACAGGGATGTAGCGGTCGATCCCCTTCAGCACGTTGTAGCCTTGTTTGAACGGGCCTCCGGAGATCGCGCACGCACCCATCGAGATCACATACTTCGGCTCCGGCATCTGGTTATAAAGCCGCACCACCTGCGGGGCCATCTTCTTGGTGACGGTGCCGGCGACGATCATCAGGTCGGCCTGGCGCGGCGAGGGGCGGAAAACCTCTGCGCCGAATCGGGCGAGGTCGTAGCGCGCCATGGTGGTGGCGATCATCTCAATGGCGCAGCAGGCAAGGCCGAAGTTCAGTGGCCAGATGGAGCTTTTACGACCCCAATTGTAGAGGTCCTGAAGAGTCGTGGCGAAGATGCCCTGCTTGCCCAGCTCGGCTTTTAGTTGTTCATCCACCCAGCAAATCCTTTATTCCAAATTAGTTTACGACTGCCTGCCAACCGAAGTATCGATCCCAGCGATCGGTTATGTCCAGACTAGAACCTTCTTCTGGTAGGCCCACACCAAACCCTCCACTAACAGCAGCAGGAAGACGAGCATCGCCAGGGATTCTCCCAGGGAAAAGCCGCTGAAGGCGACGGCAAAGGGTAGAAGGAAAACAGCTTCGACGTCGAAGACGAGAAAGATAATGCCGTAGAGGTAGTAGCCGGGCTTGAACTGGATCCAGGCATCCCCTTCGGACTCCAGTCCGCACTCATAAACGGCATTTTTACTTGGACCGGGCTTGTGAGGGGAGAAAGTTTTGGCCCAAATCCAAGCCAGAAGCAGCGGCGTCAGGGCGAACGCGACGGCCCCGAGCAACAGCACAATGACGGGCAGATAAAGGCCGTTGGTCATACAGGCTCTACTGTAGCAGACCCCCGGGAGCATCCTTGTGACCAAGCTCACATCTTTCCAGAGGCCCCTGACCCCAAAATGGAATGGCTTAGCGAAGGGGAATAATGACGGAACAGCAGACAGTGATTCTGGACGGAAATGAAGCTTGCGCCTCGGTGGCGTACCGCATGGCACAGGTAATCACGATCTATCCAATCACGCCTTCCTCGACCATGGCGGAGTGGGCCGACCAGTGGAAAGAAGAGGGCCGCAAAAACATCTGGGGCACCATCCCGGTTGTGGCCGAGATGCAGAGTGAGGGCGGCGCGGCTGGTGCCATGCACGGTGCGCTACAGGCGGGGGCTACCAGCACCACGTTTACCTGCTCTCAGGGACTGCTGCTGATGATCCCGAATATGTTCAAGATTGCGGGTGAACTGACCTCGAACGTGATCCACGTGACGGCGCGAGCCATCGCGACGCACGCGTTATCGATCTTCGGCGACCAGTCCGATGTCATGGCATGCCGCTCGACGGGCTACGCGATGTTGGCGTCGGACTCAGTACAGGAGGCGGCGGACCTGGCTCTGGTTGCGCACATTTCGACCATGAGTTCACGGGTTCCGTTCATACACTTCTTCGACGGCTTCAGGACCTCGCACGAAATCAACAAGGCGAAAGCGATCTCCGACGAGACGATCCGGGCGCTGCTGGATGAACAGAACGTGCTGGCGCATCGCGAACGCGCCCTTAGCTCGGACAACCCAATCCTGCGGGGGACGGCGCAGAATCCCGATGTGTACTTCCAGGCGCGTGAGGCGGGCAATCCCTACTATCTCGCCTGCCCAACCATTGTGCAGAACGCGATGGACGCCTTCGCCAAGCAGACCGGACGGGCCTACCACCTGTTCGACTACGTGGGTGCTCCCGACGCAGAGCGCGTCATTATCTTGATGGGCTCCGGAGCCGGCGCGGTCGAGGAGACGATCAAGTGCCTCAACGCGCAGGGGGAGAAGCTGGGCCTGCTGAAGGTTCGTCTGTACCGGCCGTTTGCCGCGGACGCGTTCCTCGCAGCCTTGCCGAAGACGGTGAAATCCATCGCCGTACTCGACCGCACCAAGGAGCCCGGCTCGCTCGGAGAGCCGCTGTATCAAGACATATTGACCGTTTTCAGCGAGGCATTCTCCAGTGGCACGGCACCATTCGCGCAGCAGCCAAAGATTATCGGGGGCCGCTATGGCATTTCTTCCAAGGAGTTCACCCCGGCGATGGCCAAGGGCGTGTTCGACGAGTTGAAGAAAGCACAGCCGAAGAATCACTTCACCATCGGCATCCACGACGACGTGACCCACACCAGCCTGGCGTTTGATCCCGACTTCTCATCCGAAGACCCGAAGACCGTGCGCGCCCTCTTCTACGGCCTCGGCTCGGATGGAACGGTGGGAGCGAATAAGAACTCCATCAAGATCATCGGCTCGGAGACGCCTGGCTACGCGCAGGGCTACTTTGTCTACGATTCGAAGAAATCCGGCTCGGTCACCACCTCGCACCTGCGCTTTGGACCTGACCCGATTCTCTCGACCTACCTTATTACCAAGGCCAATTTTGTAGCCTGCCACCAGTTCCAATTCCTGGAGCGGATGGACATTCTTGCCGCTGCCGCGCCGGGGGCTGTATTCCTGCTGAATGCTCCGCACGGGCCGGACGAGATTTGGAACCACCTCCCCAGGAAGACCCAGGAGACGATTCTCAAGAAGAAGCTCCAGTTCTATGTGATTGATGGCGTTACAGTGGCGCGTGAGACAGGGATGGGCAATCGGCTCAATACCATCATGCAGACCTGTTTCTTTGCGATCAGCGGCGTGCTTCCGCCAGACGAAGCGATTGCGCAGATCAAGAAGTCGATCAAGAAAACCTATGGCAAGCGCGGAGACGCAGTAGTGCAGAAGAATTTTGCGGCCGTCGATGCTGCAGTTGCTGCCCTGCATAAAGTGAATGTACCGGAGAAGGTCACAGCATTATTTGACATCCTGCCCATGCTGCCAAAGAACGCTCCAGCCTTTGTATACGACGTGCTGGGCGAGATGGCTTCCGGTCGCGGCGATATGCTGCCGGTAAGCGCGCTGCCCCCGGGCGGAACATTCCCGACCGCAACCTCGCAGTGGGAGAAGCGGAATATTGCGCAGGAAATTCCCGTCTGGGATGAGGACCTTTGCATCCAGTGCGGCAAGTGCGTTATGGTCTGCCCCCACGCGGTGATTCGCGCCAAGGTATACGACTCGAAACTGGCAGCCGATGCGCCTGCCACCTTCAAGAGTGCCAAGCCGAAGTGGAAGAATATGGAGGAGGAACTTTATACACTCCAAGTCGCTCCCGAGGATTGCACGGGATGCCGCGTGTGCGTCGAGGTCTGCCCGGTCAAGAGCAAGAGCGAGTCCAAGCACAAGGCGATTAATATGCAAATGCAGGCGCCGCTGCGCGAGGCCGAAGTAAAGAATTGGAACTTCTTCGAAGCCCTGCCGTCAGTCGATCGCAACCGCCTTTCGCATACTCAGGTCAAAGACATCCAACTGCTCGATCCGCTGTTCGAGTTCTCAGGCGCATGCGCAGGTTGCGGCGAGACGCCGTATTTGAAGCTGCTGACGCAGCTCTTCGGAGATCGTCTGTACATCGCGAATGCGACCGGGTGCTCGTCTATCTATGGCGGCAACCTGCCGACAACTCCGTACACGGTGAACAAGAGCGGACGCGGACCAACCTGGTCGAACTCGCTGTTCGAAGACAATGCGGAGTTCGGCCTGGGCATGCGGCTCGCTCTCGATCAGCAGAAGGGCTACGCCGAGGATCTGCTCGGCCGGCTAGCTCCGACGCTGGGCGATGAACTGGTTACCGCTGTTCTGACCGCACCGCAAGCCAAGGAGATCGAGATTGAAGCGCAGCGGGAACGCGTGAGGCAGATTCGCGCCAAACTGGTTGGCGTCGATTCGCCGGACGCGCGCGCCATGCTGAACGTGGCCGACTCGCTGGTGCGCAAGAGCTTGTGGATCGTTGGCGGAGATGGATGGGCCTACGACATCGGCTTTGGCGGCCTGGATCACGTTCTTGGCTCAGGACAGAACGTCAAGGTGCTGGTGCTGGACACGGAAACGTACTCCAACACAGGCGGCCAGATGTCCAAGTCAACTCCGCGCGGCGCTGTGGCGAAGTTTGCCGAAGGCGGAAAGCCGAACGCCAAGAAAGATCTGGCAATGGAGGCGGTCAGCTACGGTTCGGTGTACGTCGCGCGCGTTGCAATGGGCGCGTCCGACATGCAAACCGTGAAAGCTTTCCAGGAGGCTGAGGCCTATGACGGTCCGGCGATCATCATCGCTTACAGCCACTGCATCGCCCATGGCTTCGACCTCTCGTATGGCAATGAGCAGCAGAAGAATGCAGTGCTCTCCGGCTACTGGCCGCTGATGCGCTACAACCCGGCCCTCAGAGAAGAAGGCATGAACCCCTTCCAGTTGGATTCAAGGGCGCCGTCGATACCGCTCAAGGAGTACAGCTATCACGAGGCCCGTTACACGATGCTGACGCGCAGCCATCCAGAGACTGCGAAGAAGCTGCTACTTGAAGCGCAGGACGATGTGGAACGCGCATGGCGGGTTTACTCCGGCCGCGCTGCAATGCCCGGGCGTTCGGTATCTCCCAACATCGCTCCGCCCCAACCTGAGGGACCGATTGCTCCTCTCGGATCGGTGGGGCGCTGACATGGACCTGACAACTACCTATCTTGGCCTGAAGCTGAAGAGTCCTCTGGTGGCTTCCTCCTCGCCTCTGACTGAATCGCTGGAAAACATTCAACGTCTCGAAGAGGCAGGTGCAGCAGCCGTGATTCTGCCTTCGATCTTCGAAGAGCAGCTCACGCTGGAAAGTAATGCGGTCGACAGCGATCTTTCGCGTGGAACCGAAACAAACGCCGAAGGCCTCAGCTACTTTCCAGATTTCGAAGACTTCCGCTATGGGCAGGATGTTTACCTGAGCCAGATTCGGCGCGCAAAAAGCGCGTGCAGTATTCCGATTCTGGCCAGCTTGAACGGTGCGACGGCGAGCGGCTGGGTGCGATTCGCCAAGGAAATTCAGCAGGCGGGAGCAGACGCGCTGGAGTTGAATACATATTCGCTTGCGACAGCGTCCAACCAGACCGGCTGCGCAATCGAAAAGGGAATCGTGGACCTGGTGCGCCAGGTTAAGCAGGCCACGTCTATTCCGGTTGCGGTTAAGCTTTCGCCGCAGTACACCAGTATTCCAAACCTCGCTAAGGAACTCGATGGTGCGGGAGCGAACGGCCTCGTGCTCTTCAATCGCTTTTATCAGCCGGACTTCGATATCGAAACCCTCGAAATAAAACCGAAGCTGGTGCTAAGCCGGCCAGAAGAGTTGCTGTTGCGGCTGCACTGGATCGCGATCTTGTACGGAGATGTGCATGCAGACCTCGCCGTTACCGGCGGAGTGCACAGTGCCGAAGGAGTGCTGAAGTCCATCATGGCCGGCGCACAGGTGGCGATGACAACGTCGTCCTTACTCGCGAGAGGCATCTCGCACCTCACTACAATTCAGGCCGACATGGTGCGCTGGATGGAGGAACACGAGTACAAATCGATCTGTCAGATGCGCGGCAGTCTCAGCCGTAGGGCCGTGCCCGACCCATCCGCATTCGAACGAGGCAACTACATCAAGACTCTGAGCAGCTATACCCTGCGTGAAACGACGAAGCACTACAACTAGAAGAGTTTTTCCGTATTCAAACGACATTTGGGGGGTGCGCTTTGGTGGGGACAACAACACAACTTCCGTGTGATCGACATCTCTTGCCCACAGCTACAGCCTAACCGATTATCTATCAACTAGTTATGCTAGATCTGCTTTGTCTGGCAATACGCTATGGTATCGTCCTCAACACCTGCTTTGGGGAGCAGGCTGGAATACAATAGAAGTTTGTGGGAAGCCGCGGCGATTCCGAACCGACCGAGTGCGTCGGGCCATTCCATCAGATGCCATACGGGACATCTTGCGATGGGAGTGGTGATTGCGGGCTGGCGGCAATCTCGATTGCAATGTATCTACACGTGGAAGGGATTCGTTCTTAAATGACTACCAGTCAGCTCTTAACCCAGGCCGAGGCAACATCGGAGCCTGGCGGGGATGTAAAACAGATCGTCAACGATTTTTCAATCCAGATTGCCACGGTCAACGGTTCCGGTTCGCAGTCCGCCAACAGCGTTCTGCTGCGCAGCATCTTCAGTATGGGTATTCCGGTTTCGGGCAAGAACCTGTTTCCGTCGAATATTGCGGGATTGCCTACCTGGTACACCATTCGCGTCAGCAAGAATGGCTGGGTCGCGCGCAAGAACAACATCGACGTTTTGATCGCGATGAACGGGGAGACCGCACGAGAAGACGTCCTTTCCCTCAGTGCCGGCGGCGCGGTGATCTACGACGAGTCGCTCAAGCTGAATGAACTCCGTTCGGATCTTGCCTTCTACGCGGTGCCGTTCGATCAACTCGCGGCCACCACGGGCGCTGAGGCAAAGCTGCGCAAACTGGTCAAGAACATGGTCTACGTGGGTGTCGCCGCGAAGATATTGGCGATCGACATGGACTTCGTTGAGAAGACTGTTCGCAAGCAGTTTGCCAAGAAAGTGAAAGCAGCCGAGTTGAACCTGAACGCGGTCCGCGTCGGCTTTGACTATGCGACGAGCACGCTGACCAAGAGCGATCCCTACGTCGTCGAAAAGATGAACGCCACCGAAGGCAAGATCATCATCGACGGCAACGCGGCAGCCGCGCTCGGTGCGATGTTCGCAGGCGTCACCGTCGTGCCGTGGTATCCCATTACGCCCTCGTCCTCGGTCGTCGAGAATCTGATCGACCTGATGAAAAAGTACCGCGTTGATGCGGACGGCAAAGCGACCTTTGCAGTCGTGCAGGCGGAAGATGAGCTCGCCGCAATCGGGATGGTGATGGGTGCAGGCTGGGCCGGCGCTCGCGCAATGACCGCCTCCTCTGGTCCTGGCATCTCGCTCATGGCGGAGTTTGCCGGACTTGGCTACTATGCTGAGATTCCCGGCGTAATCTTTGATGTGCAGCGGACCGGCCCGTCGACTGGATTGCCAACGCGCACCTCGCAGGCCGACCTCACTTTTATCGCCGGCATCTCGCATGGTGATACCAAGCACGTCATTTTGCTGCCGGGCTCGGTGAAAGAGTGCTACGAATTTGGCCTGCAAGCCTTTGATCTTGCCGAGCAGTTGCAGACGCCGGTGTTTGTGCTGTCGGATCTCGATCTCGGCATGAACAACTGGATGTCTGAGCCGTTCGAGTATCCGGAAAAGCCGATGGCACGGGGCAAGATCCTCAATGCCGAACAGCTTCAGGAACTCGGCGGGTTCGCTCGCTATAAGGATGTTGACGGCGACGGAATTCCATACCGCACTCTGCCGGGAACGGACCATCCCAACGCCGCCTACTTCACTCGCGGGTCAGGCCACAACGAAAAGGCTCTGTACAGCGAGAAGCCCGAAGATTACGAGAACAACATGCTGCGCCTGGCGCGGAAGTTCGACACTGCGAAGACGCTGGTTCCCAAGCCCAAGCTCGAAGGAACAGGCAAGGAAAAGGTTGGCATCATCGCCTTCGGTACAAGCCATTTCGCCGTGGTCGAGAGCCGCGATCAGTTGGAACGCGAGAACAAGATTGCGACCGACTATCTTCGCATTCGCGCGTTCCCATTCACCCAGGAGATCCACGACTTTGTGGCGCAGCATGATCGCGTGTACGTGGTCGAGCAGAATCGGGATGCCCAGATGCTGAACCTTTTGAAGATCGATCTCGAGGCGGTTCAGACGGTGAAACTGCGCTCAGTCCTGCACTTTAACGGACTGCCCATCGATGCAAACTTCGTCACCTCAGCCATCGCATCACACGAAGGAGCAGCCAAGTAATCATGTCGACCACGCCAGTTACACCCAAGCCAGTCAAGACCAATCGCATCGGGCTCCAGATCCTGGACTACCGCGGCGGCAAGACCACGCTCTGCGCAGGTTGCGGACACAATTCAATTTCCGAGCGCATCACCGAAGCCTTCTACGAGATGGGCGTTCAGCCTGAGCGAGTGATGAAGATGAGCGGCATCGGCTGCTCCTCTAAATCGCCCGCTTATTTCATGTCGCGCTCGTTCAGCTTCAACTCGGTTCATGGACGCATGCCCTCGGTCGCAACCGGCGCGCTGCTCGCGAACAAAACTATGCGCTCGATCGGCGTCAGCGGCGACGGCGACACAGCGTCCATCGGCATGGGCCAGTTCATTCACCTCATGCGCCGCAATGTCCCCATGATCTACATCATCGAGGACAACGGTGTGTACGGCCTCACCAAGGGTCAATTCTCCGCCACCGCCGATATCGGTTCCAAGCTGAAGACCGGCGTAGTCAACGATCTGCCTGCCATCGACATCTGCGCGCTTGCCATCCAGATGGGCGCGACCTTTGTCGGACGTTCCTTCTCCGGCGACAAGAAGCAGCTCTCGACGATGCTCAAAGCGGCGCTGTCCCACCAGGGAACGGTCTTGCTCGATGTCATCTCACCCTGCGTTACCTTCAACGATCACGAAGGCTCCACCAAGAGCTACAAGTACATGCAGGAGCATGAGGAGGCAGTGAGTGAAGTCGGGTTTGTGCCCTACTTCGACGACATCGCAGTCGAGTACGACGCCGACACCACAGTCGATGTGCAACTGCACGATGGCTCTCACATGCGCCTGCGAAAGATCCACGAAGGCTATGATCCGACCGACAAGGCGACCGCCGTACATATGCTGATGGACGTTCATGAGAAAGGCGAAGTCCTTACCGGCGTCTTCTATGTAGATACCCAGAAGCAGGACTTCACCACGCTGCTCAACATGGTCGATGAGCCGCTGGCCACGTTACCTCAGGATCGCGTTCGCCCTGGCCGCGAGGTTCTCACCGCAATCATGGAAGCGCACTTCTAGACTGTCCGGCTTGAAACCGGGGCGAACCGGGGGATTCAATCCCACCTGTCGCCCCGGTTTTGACTGCAACCGATCCCAAAATCGACTGTCGATCTGGTAGACTCAATGAGTTGCTGTATTGGACAGCTGACCGCTGAAGCAGGGCGCGCGAGGACAATTCGGCAAGAGGTAGAGAGAGTGGACGAAGTTAGCTGTTTGATTCCCTCATTTCTATGTGACTTATCTCAAGTTGTTGCAAAGCAACCTGGGGACGTAGCTCAGTTGGTTAGAGCGCTGCCCTGTCACGGCAGAGGTCGCGGGTTCGAGCCCCGTCGTCCCCGCCATAAACCAAATAGAATCATCGGTTTATGGCCCATCACCGGAAACAGCTAAATCCCCGACGGTACGCAACGGTACGGAAGCTCCGTACCCTTGTTTTACCCAGCCAACAACATGTCCATCTGCCTTCCGCTGGCCAGGCGCTTGTCTGCCGACACGGCCCTCGTGTAGAGATCCATGGTGATGCGTGAGTTTGCGTGTCTCAGAAGTTCCTGAGCCACTTTGACGTCGACTCCCATCGAGTGGAGATTTGTTGCTAGGCTATGCCGGAAGCTGTGCCAGCCGATCACCTTTCCGGCTACATCAGCACGAACGAGGGCCGGACGGATGATCTTCTTCAGCACCATGTCCGGAGACAGCGGCGCCGTGCCGTTCAAACGAAGGGAAGGGAACAGAAAATCGTCATCAGCGTTGTATGGTGACTCTTTTCTCCATTCGATCAAAGCGGCAGAGACCGATTTATGCAGTGGTACAGGTTTGCTGCTGGCTTCTGTCTTGCAATCTCCGAATCCTGAGTGCGAAGAGTTCAGAACGCCTCAGACCAGTCGAACCGGCCAGCATCACTGCGACCTGTTCCCTGAGCGGAAGTTCCAGTAGAAGTGCGTGGAACTCGGCCGGCGTGAGAACATCCGGTTCTCGCAAGCGCTTTGCAGAACAGCGAACTTTGCTGATGGGGTTGAAGGTGATCCACTCGTGCCGGATTCCGTGGCTGAAGATTGCGGACATAATGTTCCGAATCTTCGACCGCGAAGCGGGCGCGAGTGGCAGAGAATCCAGCCACTGCTCGACAGCGACGGTCTTCACTGCCGAGAGTCTGAGCGTTCCCCACCTCGGAGTCACATACTTCCCGATGTAAACCCTGTGACCGGCGATGGTGGCGAAAGCCTTCCTCTCACGGGTGAGTTCGTGCTGTTGGTAGTGGGCCACGAGGTCGTCCACTGTTTCCGGTGAACGCACCTCCGAGTTGATCTTTGCGCGAAGGGACAAGACAACATTCTCGGCGTCGCGACGGCGCGGATACCCCGAACCGTCCCAATGCGTTGATTGCGATGGACACGTTTGCTTCCCAGGTTCTCATAGAACCTGAAAAACCAACTCGCATCTGTCGTCTTGTTCTTCACCAGAATTAGGCTTCCTTGCTGAAAACGAGTGCTCTCGATCATTGGACAAGTCCTTTGGTCGAAGCATCGGTGGCTGACACGAGTTTAGACCTCTGTGCGAAGGAATCAAGCAGCATCGTTCCATCCTTGTCTGCGACTTGCCATCCAGCGTTCGAGATCCTCACGCAGGAAGCGCCAGAGTCTCCGCTTGCCTTCGCCGATGGGGTAGGCAGGGAGATATCCCTCCCTCGCCCAGCGGGTCACTGTGCGGCTGTTGAGTCCGCCGAGAAACGCAGACGCTTCATCAGGCGTGAGGAACCTCCTGGTGCGCCTCTCATCGGATACCCCCAAGATGGGTATTGGGTTTGAGCTTTCCATGGTCGTTCTAGAAATTCCAAGTGCCTCCCCTGCACTCTGTTTCAAGATTCGTTGCTTTACAAACATCGGGGATAAGGCGGGTCAAATCTTGGCGGGCAACCCTCGAAAAAGCGCCGCCCATCCCAAATCCCTACAGACAAACATAGATTTCATTTTCGGGGCCTTGCGGCCCAACGTTCCTTTCCGTTTTGCCCCCGGCGTTGAATGCGGGGGGACATGAGCCGACATCTTGCTTTGAGTCGAAATAGCGTATTAAGTGCTTTTATTTATGGCGGTTATGTCGGTTAAGTATTATGCAAATGCCCAGTGAACTGACAAAATCTCATGGATTTGAGAATTGTTTGTCTGTCGTTGTTTGTGGGTTGCGGAGCTCTTGTCAGGTGACCTCGGCAAGATTTTGACCCATCCCTCCTCCGACGTCAGCGCGAGAGTGGGCGTGTGTGTATCTATCTCATTGGACACATACACACACAGATCATAATCGTGATATAGAAGACGATACCCGCGTGGAATCAATAACTTATAGGAAAACACCGCTTGCACAGCTTGGCGCTGTTCCTATCTCAAAGAACTCAGACAGCGCCACGTCTTGCATGAACCAGCGGTTTTTCACTTTGCGGATCAGACCGTTGTCAGCAGCCCATCTCTTCCACCTGTCGAACGTCCTATCTGAGCCGAAACTCGGCAGGTAAGTGACCGCTCTCCGTTTGCAAACCGCGTTGCGACCGCTCTGGTTAGATTCCGATTGGCATCGGTGCCGACGTTGATCACGGCTTGGGGTGCCCAGTGCGCCCTCGCGATCAACAACCACATTGGGCGTCTTCGTGAGGTGGCGGCCCGTGAATGTGAGGTACCTGTCTTGGTCGTAGACTTCGACAGCCTTGCAGCCGGGGAACGGCAGCTTTTGCCCTTTACGGCCTTGTAGGGTGCCAATCGCTAGCACGTGGCAGCCGGTGCCTGGATGGACTGAACTCCGCATAGCTGTCTAAACCGATGACAATTTCGCGAGATTCAGCCGTAAACCTCCCGGTCGCTGCATCGCAGCAGGCATCAATGTCCACGCCCGAAACGTGGATGCCTTCCACTGCGCCTAGAACGAGACCAACGCCACTAAAGGCCACGATGTTGGCTGAAACGTCGGCGTAGGTTACCTGCGTTCTCTGCTGGTCGAATGCGCCAACCATGTTCTCGGACCGCATGGAAGAGACTCAACCCTGCGTCAGTGGG
>JALYIG010000016.1 GCA_030775885.1 Acidobacteriota bacterium
GTCTCGCAGAGCGCGGACTGTACTTGCGGTTCGCAGAACGCGGCATACATCGTTTGAGCGGTTCACGGCCAGCTCGTTTGCCGACAATTTGACGCTGGGCGACGTGACCACGGGTGAGGATCCGATAGTGCGCCAAGCGGCGGTTGAGGCGCTGGGCAACATGAACGGAACGGCGCTGGCGATCAATCCAACGACCGGGCGGATCCTGGCGATGGTGAACCAGAAATTGGCGCTTTCGAGCGGTGCGGAACCTTGCTCGACGATCAAACTGGCGGTATCGCTGGCGGCGCTGGACGAGGGCCTGATCACGAAGGACACGCCGGTGAATCTGGGTGGACATTACACGATGACGCTGACCAAGGCGCTGGCGCTGTCGATCAATCCATACTTTGAGACGCTGGGCCGGATGCTTGGGTTTGAGCGCGTGAAGCACTACGCGAATACGTTTGGGCTGGGCGAACTGGCTGGGTACAACATCGAAGGCGAGAAGCTTGGGGTATATCCGGACCAGGCATTGCCGGAAAAGCAGGGCGGAGTTGGGCGGATGTGCTCGTTTGGCGAAAGCATCTCGATGACGCCGTTGCAGCTTGGTGCGCTGGTGTCGGCGATTGCGAATGGCGGTACGCTCTATTATTTGCAGCATCCGCAGACCGCGGAAGATATTGCGTCGTTCGAGCCAAAGGTGAAGCGGATTCTGGATATCGCCCCGCTGATTCCGGAGATGCACGATGGCATGGAGGGCGCGGTCAACTATGGGACAGCGCGGTCGTTGCATGCGAACTTCCACGACTTCCCAGTGCTGGGCAAGACGGGTACGTGCTCCGACAACGGGACGCGGTTCGGATGGTTTGCGTCGTACGCCGAGACGCCGACGGGGCGGATCGTTACGGTGATCTTCCTCGAGGGCGGACGGTCGACGTTCGGCCCGAAGGCGGCGGAGTTGACGGGTGCGTTCTACCGCGGGCTCTCGGAGCGGAACTACTTCCAGCAGAAGTCGTCGCAGGTAGCGGGGATTTACGCTGGGCGGGTCACTCCTTAACAACCAATCATAAAGATCACGGAGCAAAAGAGGACACAGAGAGGTCTGTGCCGTGTGAAAGTTCGATCGCGGTGGGTGGGAATCTAGAAACATATTTGGGTAGAGCCGCGCTGTGACCACTGACACATTCGATTTTTCTTCGCCATATCCTATTTTGGTGCTAGAATCCGTTGTGACTTTGCACACAGGAGAAATACAGCGTGGCCGATGATCGTAACAAGGCAATAGAGACAGCCCTGGCAGCACTTGAAAAGCAGTTTGGCAAGGGCTCGGTCATGCGGCTCGGATCGAAGGAAGCGATCGTACCGATCTCGGTGATTTCAACCGGGTCGATCTCGTTTGACGCGGCTACTGGCGTGGGCGGCGTGCCGCGCGGGCGGGTGGTGGAGATCTTTGGACCGGAGTCGTCGGGCAAGACGACCATCACACTACAGATCATTGCCGAGGCGCAAAAATCCGGAGGTCTGGCGGCGTTCGTCGATGCGGAGCACGCGTTGGACCCGGCCTACGCCAGAAAGCTGGGCGTAGATATCGACAACCTGCTGATTTCGCAGCCGGACTACGGCGAGCAGGCGCTGGAGATTGTGGAGGCGCTGGTGCGCTCGGGGGCGATTGATGTGCTGGTGGTTGACTCGGTTGCGGCATTGGTGCCGAAGGCTGAACTGGACGGCGAAATGGGCGACTCGCACATGGGGCTACAAGCACGCCTTATGAGTCAGGCACTCAGAAAGCTGACGGGAACGGTTTCGAAGTCGCGCACCTGCTTGATCTTCATTAACCAGATTCGCGAGAAGATTGGCGTGATGTTCGGCAATCCAGAGACGACGACGGGCGGCAAGGCGCTGAAGTTCTACTCGTCGATGCGGATCGATATTCGTCGGATCGGTGCAGTGAAGGAAGGCGACGTTGTGGTTGGCTCGCGCACCAAGGTCAAGATTGTGAAAAACAAGGTTGCGGCGCCGTTCCGGGATGCGGAGTTCGACATCCTGTACGGCGAAGGGATTTCGCGCGAAGGCGATGCGCTGGATCTGGCCGTTGTGCACGGTATCGTCGATAAGAGCGGCGCGTGGTACAGCTTTCAGGGCGAGCGGATTGGGCAGGGCCGCGAGAATGTGCGCGGCTTCCTGAAGGAGAATAAGGACGTGTTCGCGCGGGTTGATTCGGAGTTGCGGAAAAAGATGGGGATCGGCGCGGCGGCGGTGGCGGCGGATGTACCACCGATTCCGATGAATGGGGCGGCTGTGGCTGCGGAAGTGGTTAAGGGCAAGCGCTAAGGAATGTCTGGCGAGCTGAAAGGCCGGCAAATTCATATCGACAAGAAAGCGGACAGTGCTGATCCCAGCCTGCCCGCTTTTCTTTCGCGGGCAGAGAGTGCGCCTCTGTACCGCGGGTTTCTGGTTCTCGACGATATTGAGATCGAGGGGTTCAAACTGGGGATGATTTCGGGCTTCGGCGGGGAGTGGTCGAACGATAGTGGATTCCTTGGGGATGCATTTGTCGTGGCTCCGGACAATAGTCGGTGCGGACTAGTCTGGGAGGTCGGCGTCTTCGCTTCGCCCAGAATGACATACCTGAAAAGCGATGGCAAAATAGAAACGTGCCGGAAGAGTGATCTTCCGGCACATTCACGTTTGGGTGGCTTGCGCTAATTTGAAAGGAAGGGTTTGCCGACGGGGATGACGGTGCGGTTGGCGGTGGCGTTCAGGACTTCGATGAAGGCGACGAATAGGGCGTCGATGCCGGTGAGCAGGCCGAAGTAGCCGCCGACCTGTCCGCAGGTGACGGAGCCGAGCGAGTAGCCGAAGTCGCCCCACGCGAGAAAGAAGAAGGTGATCCAAAGCAGAAGGAAGATGCTCCAGATTGCCTTGCTGAGACGAAAGGTGACGATCCAGAGCAGCAAGGTGAAGATTCCCCACATGAGTAGGATGGTGCCTCCGGCGGCTGGAGGCGGGGCCTTGAGCCATCCGGCGCCGATGGTCCACTGCAGGAAGGCAAACCACCACCAGAACAGTCCGTAGGAGGTGAAGGCGACCATGCCGAAGGTGTTGCCGACCTTGAATTCGAGCCAACCGGCTACGAGCTGCGCGACTCCTCCGTAGGCGAACGCAAGGGGCACGACGGCTGGAATGGCTTCATGCGGAAGAAGGCCGGCGTTGATGGCGCTGAGAACGACAGTAGTGAGGCCGAAGCCGAAGAGCCCGAGCGGGCCGGGGTTTGCGGTTCTGGCACCGGCGAGTACGGGCTGCTGGGCCGGTGCGTCGATGGGACTGGGCATCGATGAGGCTCCTGAGATAGCGGTGAAGTGCGCCCCCATCATACCCATCGAAAGCCTGTGGTTGTCACTTGTGCGGGCGGAATTGATGACTTGCAGGCAAACAGAAGGGTGCCCAATGCGGGTGCCCTTCTGTTTGCGATTGATACGTGGTTAGGGAAGGTCGATCGGCTCGACCCGGTTGCTGGAGTTGTTGGGCGACGGGCCACCGCCGCGCACGCCACGAGTGCGGTCGCCACCACCGCCAGGACCACCTGCGCCGCCCTGGTCTCCTGGGCCGCCGGGTCCACCGAACTGGTGGTCGCGGAGCTTGGTCCACTGGTCGGCCGTGAGGACGGCCCGGATGCCGAGAAGCATCTTGGCGTCAGCTTTCTCGAGGTCGGCGCGAGACTGGGCGACCTTGTCGATCTGCGTCATGGCCTTGGCGGTGTCCACCGGATTGGCGCTGAGCAGGGGTTCGAGCATGACCTGCTGCTTTTCAACGTTGGCTTTGAGGTCGATGAGTTGAAGGCGGCTCTGCTGGAAGATGTCATCCATCTTCTTGGTCTGATCGGCGGTCAGGGTCAGCCTCTGTACGACCGTTGGGTTCTTCCACCACATCCCGGATGGGCCGATATGGAATCCTCCGCCCATGGGGCCGCGGTCTCCGCCGCGAAACTCGCGGACGCGATCCATCCGGACCCGGTCCCGCGGACCGCCGCCCATCCCGGGACGCATGGTCTGACTCATGCCGGGACCGTGGGGTGGAGGAGGCGACTGGCGCTCAATGGGGGCCGCAGCCGGGGCCGTGTTGTCGGGCGGACCAGCGGGCTGTTGTGCGAGCGCAATGGAACCGGAGAGTGCAATGGCAGCAAGCGTAAACATGGGAGTGCGAGCGAGTCGGAGATTCATGGTTAGTCTTTCCTCTGGTCTGAATTCTGATTGGTGATGGTGGATGAGAAACCGGGATCGGCGAGCGCCTGCATGGGCGATGGGACCGTAGCAGAGGTGTAGTTATCGACATCCTCGAGCAAGGCCTCGTCGGACACAGCGCTTTCCGATATCCCGGCCGATACTGCCGGCGCCGCGTGGAGGGGGTGTTGACGCAAGGATTGCAGGGGCAGGATCGCAGTAAGGAAGATCGCGGCTGCGACGGCCCAGCAGGTTGGCACGAGCGCGGGCGAGAGGATGCCGCGGGCCGGCAGCGCGACTGGCGGGAGGCGGCGCAGTTCGTTGTCGGCGTAGGCGTTGCTGGCCTGGCGGAAGAGCGATATCGATTCGCGTAGGGATGCCAGTTCGGCGGCGCACTGATCGCACGCGAGCAGATGAGCTTCGGCGGACCCCAACTCTGGGCTGACGGTGGAGGCGAGAAGATCGCCGAACTGTTCTTCGGTGAGGTGGCTGGCGGCGTCGTTGACTTGGTGTGTGAGTTGAGGAGTCATGCGCGTTCCTTGGAAGTGGGGTTGTGGCGGGTGCGGACGATGTTGATCGCCCGGTATAGATGGCTTTTGACCGTGCCGATAGGGAGGCCGGTGGCGGTGGCAATCTCAGGAATCTCCATCTCTTCAAGGAATCGGAGGAGAAAGACAGTGCGCTGGCGCCGGGAGAGGTCGGCGACCGTCTCCCATATGAGCTTGACCTGCTGCTGGGCGATCAGCTGCGCCTCGGCTGATAGCTCGCGGTTGGGGACGTTGGCGGCTACGTCGTCGACGTCCACCGCGCTGGTGGCGACTTGCTTCCAGAAACGGAAGCGGCCGGTGCGGGTGTGATCGCGGGCCAGGTTGAGCGCGATGCGAATGAGCCAGGTGCCGACCGAGCAATCCTCGCGGAAAGTGTCGCGTGCGCTCCATGCGCGGAGCAGGGTCTCCTGGGTCAGGGTCTCGGCGGCATCGCGGTCGCGCAGATTGGCGAGCAGAAATCGAAAGACGCGGGGTTGGTACAGCGCGACGACGGTCTCGAAATCGGCCAGCGGAGTGGCGCGCGATTCGCGGCCGAGTGTGAGGCTGGAGGTCGGGAATGTCTGGATGTTTTCCGGCATCATAGGCTTTCCTGGCGGGGAGTTGATGGACTTGAATGCTTTGAGCCATCTTGCGCCGCTACCTAAACAGACGATAGCCGTCTCCGGGAAGTCTACATCGGAGCGGATTTATTCGCGGGCGGGCTGATATCCTTGCTTCAAGCTATGCAAACCAAGGCGATTTATCCAGGTACGTTTGATCCGCTGACCAATGGGCACCTGGATCTGATTGCGCGCGCATCGACATTTGTAGACGAGCTGGTTGTCGCGATCCTGCGGAATTCGGACAAAGGCGTTCCGCTGTTCACGGTGGACGAGCGAGTGGAGATGATCTCCGAAGCGATTCAAGACTATAAAAATGTGTCGGTGACAACGTTCAACGGTTTGCTGGTGGATTTTGCGCGGGCGCAGGGGGCACGGGCGGTGCTGCGGGGAATCCGGGCGATCTCGGACTATGAATACGAGTTTCAGATGGCGATGATGAATCGCAAACTCGATCCGGCAGTGGAGACGCTGTTTATGATGCCCGCGGAGAAGTACACGTATGTGAGTTCGCGGCTGATCAAGGGCGTGTTCAAACTGGGTGGGGACGTGACGGAACTGGTACCTCCGTTGGTGATGGAGAGGCTGAAAGCGAAGGGCAAGGCGATGGGTGTTGCCGGCTAGGATTGGACGACTGGTGGGGCGATGACATTGCAGGAGCAGTTCGGGCAGATCGATATTTATGTATTCGACCAGATTCTGCGGGGGAACATTGCTCCGGGTATGCGGATTGTCGATGCGGGCTGCGGCGGTGGGCGGAACCTTGTGTATCTGCTGCGCGAAGGGTATGAAGTGTTCGGTGTCGATCAGAGTAGCGAGGCCATCGATTATGTGCGGAGCGTGGCTGAGGTGCTAGCTCCGAGATTGCCTGCGGGGAATTTTCAGGTGGCGGCGGTGGAGCGGATGCCGTTTGCGGATGGGCTTGCGGATGTGGTGATTTGTAATTCGGTGCTGCACTTTGCGGCGGACGATGCGCAGTTTCAGGCGATGGTGCGGGAGTTGTGGCGGGTGGTAAGGCCAGGCGGGATGCTGTTCTGCCGGCTGGGGTCAACCATTGGCATGGAGTTTGAGAGGGTGGGCGGGGCTGAGTCGAAGCGGAAGTTCTGGGTTGGCGATGGGCAGGCGTGGTATCTGGTGGATGAGGCGGTGCTGATGGGGTTGACGCGGGAGTTTGGTGGGGAATTGGTCCATCCGCTGAAGACTACCGTGGTGCAGGGGCTGCGGTGCATGACGACCTGGGTGGTGCGGAAGGGCTAGAAGCGAATTCCTCCGCTGTGACCTGTCTCAGAGCGGAAGGACAAGTGGGAGAACAGGCTACGGCAAGGACGAAATACGGAGATTCTTCGCTGCGCTCAGAATGACAAGCCAGTACCGACAATCCTGCGGCCTTTATCTCGGTGGCGAAATCTGAAAGACTGTAGGCAGGAGCTTATTGGGCATGAGCGTGACTGCGACCAAGATTTTGAGTGACCGGATCAACCGGATTGAGGTTTCGGCGACGATGGCTATTACGGCCGAGGCGCTGAAGATGGAAGCTGCGGGCGTCAGCCTGGCGAACTTCGGGGCGGGCGAGCCGCATTTTGCTACTCCGCAACATATTAAAGATGCGGCGATCAAAGCGATCGAGAATAACTTCTCGAAATACACTGCTGTCGCCGGAGTGCCTGCGGTTCGCAAGGCGGTGGTGGAGCGGCATGCGGCGGACTTCGGTTCCAACTACGCGGTGGAAGAGTGCGTGTTTACGACCGGCGGTAAGCTGGCGCTATTCAATGCGATCCAGGTGCTGGTGGACCACGGCGACGAAGTAATTCTTCCGGTGCCGTACTGGGTGTCGTTCAAGGACATCATCCAGTATGCAGGCGGCAAGGTGGTGC
>JALYIG010000017.1 GCA_030775885.1 Acidobacteriota bacterium
CCGCCGGTCAACTTGGACAGGTGATGGCAAACCTTATGTCGAACGCGATTCAAGCCGTGCCCATAGGAGGAAAAATCTGGCTCAGTTCCAAGCCACTCGGCGACATGATGGAGATCCTTGTCCGGGATGAGGGCCACGGAATGAGCGAAGAGACGTTGCGCAACCTCTTCCAACCCTTTTACAGCACCAAAGGAGACCTTGGAAACGGTCTTGGACTGTATATCTCTCATGAAATCGTCGAGCGGCATGGTGGTGCCCTGGTGGTGAGCAGTCAGCTTGGTGCAGGCACCGAGGTGCGGGTGCGGCTGCCGGCGCAGAGCGATGCGTCGCCGCTCCGCAACGGAGTTTAGATAGGGGCTGTGGCCCATTTCTTATGAGGAAAAGCGAGATAGCTGTGTGGGACTTGTACAACCCATCCTTCGCGATGGTGCCGCGAAGGATGGGGCACCCGGGTTGGTGGTGCAATCCCGCCCTAGCGAGCTAGGACGGGGCACCCGATCTTTGGCGGTGTCGTCTCTATTCGGATTTGAGCGAGGCCATGTCGATCGAGAAGCGGTATTTCACATCGGACTTGGCGAGGCGTTCGTAGGCTTCGTCAAGTTTCTGGATGGGGATGACTTCGACGTCGGAGGTGAGGTTGTGGGCACCGCAGAAGTCCAGCATCTCCTGGGTCTCGGCGATGCTTCCGATGAGCGATCCGGAGAAGCTGCGGCGGGCGAAGATCAATCCGAAGACGTTTACGGGGAGCGGCTTGTCCGGTGCGCCGACCATGGTGATATTGCCGTCGCGGCGAAGCATTCCGATATAAGCGTTGATGTCGTGCTGAGCGGCGACGCAGTCGAGAATGAAGTCGAAGCTGCCAGCGTGTTTGGCCATCTCGTTGGGGTTGGTGGAGAGGACGACTTCGTCCGCGCCGAGGCGGAGGGCGTCTTCCTTCTTGCTTTCGGAGGTGGTGAAGACCACGGTGTGGGCTCCGAAGGCGTGAGCGAATTTGACGCCCATGTGGCCAAGTCCGCCGAGTCCGACGACGCCGACCTTCTTACCCTTGGTGACTCCCCAGTGGCGCATGGGCGAGTAGGTGGTGATGCCGGCGCAGAGCAGAGGCGCGGTTCCGGCGAGGTCAAGATTGGTGGGGACCTTGAGGCAGAAGTGCTCGGTGACGACGATGGAGTCAGAGTATCCGCCATAGGTAACGGCTCCGGTGCTCTTGTCAGGGAAATTGTAGGTAAGCGTCATGTTGGGGCAGAACTGCTCGAGGCCGGCGCGGCACTCGGGACAGGTGCCGTCTGAATCGACGAGGCAGCCGACAGCGGCGAGATCGCCTGCCTTGAACTTGGTGACGGCCGAGCCGACGCGGGTGACGCGGCCGACGATCTCGTGACCGGGAACGCAGGGATAGACGGTGGGCATCACGTCCTTCCACTCGTTGCGCGCCTGGTGCAGGTCGGAGTGGCAGACGCCGCAGAAGAGGATTTCGATCTGCACATCGTGGTCGCCGGGATCGCGACGCGGAATGGTGGTGGAGGCGAACGGCGATGTGGCGCCAGCGACGGAATAGGCTTTTGCGTTGTACATGGTGACCTCAAATTTCTGGTGGAAGATGGTGCAACGTTCTCTTGGATGACAGTAAGTACTCCAGCGGTGCAAGCGCGAGTCCGATTCATCGCCCTTTACGCACCAGGGCCTTCAATCACGCGCAGGCCGTAAATGATTGAAGCGATGCATCCAACGCTATTTGGGCAGAAGCGCGAGGACGCCTTGGCTGGGGCTGGGGATGACGTGGGCGGCGATGAGTTTGCCGAGGCCTTCGACGCGAGCTTTGCCGGCGTCCACTGCGGCGCGCACGGCGGAGACGTCTCCCTTGATGACGATGGTGATGTAGCCGCCACCGAGTTTTTCGCGTGCGAGGACTTCGACGTTGGCGGTCTTAAGCGCGGTGTCGATGGCTTCGAAGGCGGCGGTGAATCCCTGGGTTTCGATGAGGCCTACGGCGAAGCTGGCTTGGGCGGGCATAGTGTCTCCGGGAATCTGGACGGATGGTTGTTCGATCAGGGGATTGAAGTCGGGAGCGGCTTCCCAGGCGGTGCGGCTGCCTTCTGTCGGGCGCGGGATCACGTGGGTGAGGATCTTGACCTGCATGGATTGCGCGGTTTCTTCGGCAACGCGCGTGGCGGAGTAGAGATCGCTGACGCGGCCGGAGAGTTTGAGGCAGACGCCGGGTGCGTCGTTCAGTTCGGTTTGGAGAATGCGGATGGCTGCGTTCTTCTCCATCGCGTCGACGACCATAGCGGGCGACCAGCCGCCGATTTCGACGAAGGCGAGGGCCTCGGTCATTGTGCCGCCTCAGGTGAAAAACGAATCGCAGAGGATGCGGAGCGGAAGAAACACAGAGCGAGGGTGGGGCAGAAAGGTCCGAGCGGCTGTGTTGATGTCGGGTTCATCGGGGTCCTTCGACTGCGGTCGCGGTGCGACCTTCGCTCAGGATGACGGTGTGTGAGGGAAAGGCTCACAGCAGGCCCCGGTTTTTCATTTCGTCGAAGACCTGGTGGACCATCAGCTCGATGTTTTCTTCGCCGATAACCGGCGCGCCGGCGGGGTAGAGCTGCGGCGTGCGTGCGTGTTCGACTGCGGGGATCGCGCAGCCCGCGGCGGGCGGGTTGACCAAGTTGAAGTCGGCGAGGATGCACTGCATCACCGAGCTGAGTGCGGCGTTCTCTCTGGTCTGTACGGAGGTTTTGGGTTGACGGCCCTGGCCGAAGCGGAAGCCGCGCAGTTCGGCCGCAGCGCGGAAGCCGTCGGGAAATTCGAACTGATAAAGCATGATGTCGAACAGCTCAAGGATGCGGTATTGCCACTGCATCGCGCCCGCGGTATCGCCCGCGTGGAACATGTCATACATGCGGCGCGTGACTTCGGGGACGACGTTCGACGACGCGTGCGTGCCGCCGTCGCAGCCAATCATCAGCATCGGAATCAGCACCGCTTCCCATCCGGTGAGGAAGGTGAAGTCGGGGCGGTTGGGGCGGATGTGCTGGATCATGCGCATCATGAATGCGAGGTCGCCGGAGGAGTCCTTGATGCCGATGACCCGCGGAAATTCATCCGCCAACCTGCGAATAGTAGGCACGTCGATGGGGCTGGCGAACATCGGAATGTTGTAAAGCGTCAGGTCGATGGGCGAGTTGCGCGCGATCTCGGCGAAGTAGGCATAGACGGATTCGGGCGAGAGCTTGTAGTAGAACGGCGCGACGATGGCGACGGCGCGTGCGCCCATGTCCGCGTAGGCTTGGCAGGCGAACAGCGTCTCCTTGACGTTGGCCTCGGCGGCTCCGGCGAGTACGGGCACGCGGCCGGCGTTTTCCTCGCAGACGATGTGCACGATGCGGCGGCGCTCGGCCGGAGTGAAGCGGGTGAATTCGCCGGTGCTGCCATTGGGGTAGAGGCCGTGCACGCCGCGCTCGATCAGCCAGGAGACGAAGCGGCGCAGCTCAGCCTCGTTGATCTGGCCTTTGTCGTCCAGCGGGACGAGGATGGGGGTGAAGATTCCTTGCAGTTTGCTCAATGTAATTCCAATCGATGAGGGCTTTCGGGCTCCAGATAAAGGTACTCCACGGTACGTGTTGGACGGATTTGGCAGTTCGCAAATTACCGAGCATGAGTTCACCGCAACCCCCCTTAGCGAATGTGGAAGACGATGCCGGCGGAGAAGGTTTGCAGGGTGTGGT
>JALYIG010000018.1 GCA_030775885.1 Acidobacteriota bacterium
GAATCAGGCCGAGCGGATTGTTCTGCGGCCGGAACTGACCCAACGTAATGCCCAGCGCAGATTTCTGCACCGCAGCGAACTCACTGTTGCCGTTGGGGAGTTTCTGATCTTCGCTCCAACCCGCGTACCCGACGTTCAGTTCGTTCACCAGCGTCGGGCTAGGAATGAAGGTCAGGTTCCAGACTACGTTCGAAGCTTTGTTGTCGTAGTCGACTGGAAATGATTGCAGGTATTCCATCGGCATAGCGTTTGCGGCATTGCCCTTCGAAGCCACTGACATGTTGAGACCCCGGATATAGGTGTGCCAACTCGGGGAGATGTTGTAGTCGAAGCGCAAAATTTGTTGGTTGACCGGATTGTGCTCTGTGAGGTTTAGATAATAGTTACTCTGGCCGGTAACATCGACATAACCAGGTGTGGGCAGCGGCAGAAGGTTCATAAGCTTCTGCATGTCTGAATTGATGCCGGTAACCGTATTGTTGGGGTACGGCAGACCTGTGCTCGGATTAGTAACCGGTGTCGTGAAGATCCCCTTGCGCTCATTGGCAGTGGGTACTCTCAGCTTCAGCGGATTGCCGTCGCCGGGGTGAACCGTGGGCCAGATTTCCTGTGAGAAAAAGAAGAACAGCTTGTCGCGGCCCCGATTGAAGCCCGTGCCTGGAATTATTACAGGTCCTCCAATGTTGTACCCGATGGTATTGAAGCGATTCTGGCTTTTCGGCTGTACATCGCCATTCCAATAAGCGCTGTCGAAATAGTCGTGGGCGTTAAACTCTTCGTGCCGCTTGAAGTAGTAGCCACTGCCATGGAAGCTTCGGGCGCCCGACTTGGTAATGGCGTCGATCGAGGCCCCAGAGGTGCCGCCGTCCTCCGCCTGGTAGTTACTCGTCAAGACCTTCGTCTCTGAAATAGCGTCGGCATTAGGCGCGGTCATCACGCGGTTCAGCCTGTTGACATTTGTATTGGCAATGATTCCATCCACGCTGACCGAGCTGTATTCACTGCGCATCCCGTTCACCGTGTCCATGCCGAAGACTCCCAGCTGGTCCTGGCCTTCGGTTCCGGTCGCCACTACTCCTGGTAGTACGCGGGTGAAATTGATGAAGTCCCTGTTCGGAGTCAACAGTGTCGCCATCTGGTGCTCATCGATCAGTGCGGATCGTTCGCCGCTTTGTGTTTGTACCTCGGTCACGTCAGCCTGAATCGTAATCGACTCTGACGCCGCTCCAACTTCCATCCGTAGGATTCCAGCGGAAAGCTGGTCCGATGCACTCAACTGCAGGTCTTTCTTGGAGTAGGCTTTGAATCCTTTAGCGGCGACGCTCAAGTCGTACGCGCCGGGTGGCAAGGAGGGAAACACAAAATTGCCCTGCTCGTTGCTCACCGTCGTTCTTTCACTTGAGTTCTGTTCGTTGACGAGTTTGACCGCTGCGCCGGGAATCGCTGCGCCGGTGGGGTCCTCGACCAGTCCATTAATTTGGCCACTACTTGACTGCGCGAATACGCAATGGCAGCTCATCACGATAAAGACTGCCGCCGCGATGCTGAATTGAGGGAGAGTTACCTTCATATTACCTCCATGGAGTCGATCAATTCTGTTTGGCATTTGAGGGTCTTTAGCCTCACGCTCAGGAGGCAAACTGCAAGACGAAAAGAGTTACTGATCCGTTGTCATACCATGATTCCTCTCCACTTACATGACCGCTGGTTAATTGAGCCTCGCAACACAGCGAGGTTAGGAATGACGACTACGCCGACGGCAATTAGATTCGCCATGCTCTTCATATCGAATCCTCCTGACGCACGTTTTCCCGGATGGGATCTAACGGCAGCCATCATTGGCTTTTGCTTCTTCCACTGTCAAGACCGAATGGAGTATCAATCGATACAACATCTGACTCAGGCGAGTGGCGCCGCTGGCATCTTTTCTCGTTGCCTTGGCAGGACATAAAGCCTCGTTGGGCAAGTTCGATTCTCTGCTGTTGAGAACTGTCCCTTGCGCCAACTGAGCGACTCTATGGTCTTGCCTCTTAGTCGTGGCGAGTGGATCCGGGGGTATAGAGAATCCGGAAGCAATTGGATGGACCAGACGGATAGATCGTGTGGACAGTAAACCCTTCTAGCCGTCACATTGAGATAACCCGCGACCGCGCGGCTTCTCGACGATCGAATCGGAATGCAGGATGGGCTCAATGCATGAAATAGCAAGTCAGAACTTTGCAGCGTTACGATCACACCATTTTCACACCACTGAGAGAATTCCATGGAGTGTTTTTCAGTACTTTAGAGGGCGGGGAAGTACCGCTAAGTATGGTGAAAATAAATGGGTATTCCGAACTGCAAAAACAGTATTCGCCTGCTTCAGATCAAGTGCCAGCCCGTCTGAGCTTGAATAAAGTTGGGGATCACTGCTCGCCGCTCCGTAAACATGGGCACAAACGAGGGCACGATAAGAAATTCAAACGTTCCTCAGTACGCCTATTCATGCCTTTAGACTCCATATAACTCTATGAATCCATTGATATTAGTCAGATTCACACAGTGGAAGTCGTGGGTTCGAACCCTCGCTGTTCTGAACGAACGGGGCTAATTGTCATCCTGGTCAAGAACAGCTAGTCCCTTCAGAACCGATGTCTTATCCAGATGTGCGTACCTGGCGCTCATCTGGATAGTCTTGTGGCCGGCGAGTTCCTGAATGATCTTCAGGCTCACCCCTCGTTGGGCCAATCTGGAGCAGAACGTGTGCCTAAGATCGTGCCTGCGGAAGTGGTAGACCTTCGCTCTCCGCTTCGTCTCAGCCCACCAGTTCTTGTTGTCCCGGAGTCCGAAGACGACATCTGGCGCGGACGGATTCGGCGTGTCCATCGATCGGCGCTTCCTCCCCAGGCCCATCGTCTCTACTGTGCGCAGGGCCTTCACGACCCTCTTGCTCAGGTGAACCTGCCGAGAGGTTCCGTTCTTAGTGTTTCTGGCGGTGGCCTCTCTCGTCTCGTAGTTCACGTCGTCCCAGACCAGATCGTACTGCTCACCTTCTCGCATCCCAGAGAAGAGAGCGAGGTCGAACTCGCAGATGCGATGAATCATGCGCTTCTTGTGCCGCTCGTTGCGCGGGCCGCACGCATCCACGGCAGCCTGCAGGACTTTTCGGATGCGGTCCTCCTCGGAGGGCAGTAAATATCGGATGACTCCGTTGTCGACTGGAACTGGTTCGGTAGCTCGGACAGGATTGTTCTGGATCAGATCGCGCTGGACCCCGTAGTTGTAAACCGCGGAGAACATCGCCCGGTATCGGTTCTGTGTGACGGCTGCACCCGGTAAGCTCCGATACCAGTCGGATATCTCGCTAACTTTAGTGCTTGCTGCGGGCCTCAGTCCGAACGCCTCCTTAATTACCCCGATCCGGTAAGGTGGGTTCTTCTGGTCCTTGTACTCCCTGGGCCGTTCCTTTATCTGCGTGAGGAGGCCGTCGCATAGCTGACCCAGCGAAACGCCGTCCGATGACGCGGTCAGCACCGCGGCTGCTTGCTCTGCGGCTAATTCAGCGGCGGACTTGATTGGGTCCTTGGCGGATGTGGGGACGATGCCGCCGGCCCGGGCCACCACTCCAACACATAGAGACACTGGATGCATCGGCGATTTTTCCTAAGGAGGTGGCCTTCGGTGTTCTTGCAGTTGTGCGTTCAGGCTGTAAATCTTTTGATTCCAGGACGTTGTGTTCGGCACTTTAAGCGACTGGCTCCAAGCCGCCGGCGGGATCTGATCAGACCACCTTTACGTTTTGAACAATCCCCTTGGCACGCAGCGTGATCTCAGCTTTCGCGAAGTAATCTTCGATGGCGCCCTGCGTTTTAATCCAGCTGATGTAGCGTGCTATTCCTTGCTCAATAGTAGTAGCGGGTTCGTAGCCAATTGTGCGGACTCGTTCGATGTCGGAGATCAGCGAACGGATCTCGCCTGGACGAAATTCGCCGCGCGCAAGTGGCCCGATGTCGACACCGAGCTGGTGTGAAATGATGGCTGCAAGATCGCGAATACTGGTTGGCTGCCCGCTACCGACATTCACTGGAAGGCCGTCAAGCCTATCCGTTGTGGCCGCAAGCAGATTAGCCCGGGCTATATCTTCGACAAAGCAGAGGTCCCTTGTCTGACCTCCATCCTCATAGATAATCGGCGGATGCCCGTTCAGCAGCCGAGTGCAGAAGATAGCGATGACACCTGTATAGGGATTGAAGAGCGACTGTCGGGGGCCGTAAGTGCAGGAGTAGCGCAATGCCACCGTCGGAATGCCAGTTTGCTTGCCCCAAAGCAGGACGAGACGCTCCTGATCGACTTTGGTCAGCGCGTAGACGCTCTCGCCTCCGATGGGCGTATCTTCCGGAGTTGGGACCGAGGTTGTGGGGCCACCGCAGAGCGGACATTGCACACTGAAGTCACCTGCACGAAGTTGTTCGACGGGACGTAATGAAGGAGCTACGTGGCCATGCTTGTGACAGTTAGCTGCGCCTTCACTGTAGACGGCTTGCGAACTCGCGACGAGGACCTTGCGAATTGGCAGTCGATGATCTCGGATGATTTCAAGCATCTGGGCGGTTCCGAAGCTGTTGACGAGGACATACTTTGCCATCTCCGGCATGTAGCCACCATATGCGGCCTCATGAAAAACGACGTCGATATCCGTTAAGGCAGAGTGCATTGTTTCGTAATCCTGCACGTTGCCCTCACGGAATTCAGCTGCGGGGTTGAGCCACTCGGGCTTGCCGTTCTTGTGGGTCTGCGGTTCCAGATTATCGAGGATGCGAACTGTCCAGCCTTCGGCAAGCAGCAGATCGACGATGTGAGAGCCAATCAGTCCAGCTCCTCCCGTGACCAGCGCGCGCTTTTGATGTGCAGACATAAATGTTCTCCAGGAGGCAGACAGCGAAACCTATTCTAAGAAGCCATTCAAAGCTTGGCCGGGATCGACGTAGTGCGAAACAACACGGCAAAAATCCGAACTCCCGTTTTCAAGGAGGCTGCGAGATTGCCGGAGACCTTGCTGGTTCCCGCTCTTCTGCATTGGTAGTCAACAGGGATCTCTCGAATGCGAAGATGCTGCCGAACAGCCTTCACCTGCATCTCCAGGTTCCAACCGTATGTCATCTCCGACATGTTGAGTCGAGACAGGGCGGACTTTCTAATTGCTCGGAAGGGGCCCATATCGGTATAGCGAAAACCATACAGCAGGCGCACGAGTACCCCAACCAGATGTCCTGCCAGGATCTGGCTTGGCAGCATGGAACCGGGTTCGCGGCGGCCACGAATTCGAGAGCCGATCACAAAATCGGCTTCGCCGGACACAATGGGAGCGAGCAGCCGGGGAAGGTCGGCGATGACATCGCTGCCGTCTCCATCCATAAAGACGAGGATAGAGCCAGCGGCAGCGTCCGAACCGGCCTTACATGCGGCTCCGTAGCCTCGCGGCGAATGGATGACCCGCGCTCCCGCAGCGCCGGCGATCTCGGCGGTTCGATCAGTGGAACCGTTGTCCACGACGATGCACTCCGCGATGGCGGCCCAGGGCATAGACGAGACGACGTAGTTGATCGACTCCTGCTCGTTCAGCGCGGGGATGATGATCGAGATGTCTGCGGAGTTCATTTAAGATCTCTTGCTCGAGCGGTGTTTGAGTAATACGCTGGCGGGAGGGCAAGAGGCACGAACCAATGCCGCAAGGACAATATCAAGT
>JALYIG010000019.1 GCA_030775885.1 Acidobacteriota bacterium
GTTCTATTGATGTGCCACGCGCCCGACTACGCGGACATAATTGCCTCTCACCCGCGCGGCCAACTGGTCGATTTGATGTTCTCCGGCCACACGCACGGGGGCCAGGTGAGGATTCCGTTTATGCCGCCGTACCATCTTCCGGAGGGCGGCCAGAAGTACATGGAGGGGCTGTTCCGCATCAACCAGATGCAGCTTTATGTGAACAAGGGCATTGGGGCTATTGGGCTGCCGTTCCGGCTGAACTGCCCGCCGGAGATTACGCTGTTCACGCTGGCGAGGATATAGAGGGGCTTCAAGAATGACCTCAGCGGCTAAGCCGCGTGGTAACAGCCCGCTTACGGCACGGAAATCCGTGCCCTTAACCAAACAGATTATGGCTGGACCCTAAGGCGAGACCGATTGTGGCATGGCTGAAACTGCCGTCAAGTTTTCAGCAGCATCCGCGATGACTGGTAACGATTGTGCTATACAGACGCATGCGCTTTCCTTTGGTCAGGGTCATTTCCGCAGCGGTGGTTGGTGCGTCTGCGTTGTTGAGTGCGCAGGAGACGCACACGTTGGCGGCTACGCCTTCGACGGTGGCGTGGGGATACTACTGGGCCGGGGCTAAGCCGGCTCTGACCATCCACTCGGGCGACACGGTGGTGATGCAGACGCTGTCTACCTGCGGATCGCCTGAGCGGCTCCAGTCGCTGGGCGTTTCGGCGGCTGACATACCGGCATACGAAGCGCCGATTTATGCGGGCGTGCCTGAGTCCGAGCGGGGACCGGGAGGGCACATCCTGACCGGGCCGGTCGCCATCGCCGAGGCGGAACCGGGCGACGTGCTGGAGGTGCGGATTGAGAAGATCCAGATCGACGCGGCGTTTGCCTGCAACTCCTTCGGCGCGGGGCGTGGGTTCCTACCAAACGACTTTCCCTTTTCGCGCACGAAGATTATCCCGCTGGACCGGCAGAAAATGACGGCCGATTTTGCGCCGGGCATCACGCTGCCGCTGCATCCGTTCTTTGGGTCGATGGGGTTGGCGCCGGCCACTACGACCAAGTACAACTCGGCCCCACCGTGGATGCATGCGGGCAACATTGACAACAAGGAGATGGTTGCCGGGACGGTGCTCTATATTCCTGTGAACGCGAAAGGCGCCCTGTTTGAGGCGGGCGACGGACACGCGGGGCAGGGCAATGGCGAAGTAGACATCACTGCGCTGGAGACGTTCCTGACGGGGACGTTCCAGTTCATCGTGCATAAAGGGTTGTTGAGCGACCAGCACCGGCTGGTGTGGCCGAGGGCCGAGACGCCGATGGCTTATATTGCGATGGGCTTCAGCGAAGACCTGAAGACGGCGACCGAGATGGCGGTGCGGAACATGATTACTTTCCTGAGCGAGCAGAATCCCGACTTCCCACATTTATCGCGGGAGGATGCCTACTCTCTGGTTTCGGTGGCTTGCGATGTGGATGTGACACAGCTGGTGGACACGAATAGCGGGGTGCATGTGATGTGCCCGAAGGGGATATTCACGGGTCCTCGGAGTCGGCCGAGCGCACCCTAATCCGGATGCGTTGTCACCATCGAGATATAGCGGCAGAACAAAATGCGGGGAATTCTTCGCCTCCGGCTCAGAATGGCATCAAGATCTATGCGGGGATTCTTCGCCTCCGGCTCAGAATGACACATCAATTGGTGTCCGGGTACTGGTGACAACTATTGCAGTGAGGCGTCCGCGGTACCTTCACGTCCGGTCGCGCTGATGCGCACCACAAAACGCACGCGGACAGCCTTCGAATTGTGTTCGAGCTTCACGGGAATGGTGATGGGAAGTTCAATACGGCCGCGCGGTGGGGCGTCGGCGGGAGCGTTGATCTTGGCGATCCTGGCAGTTTCTTTGATGACCTTATCCTTCTTGTCAAAGGTGCTGCTCACGATGACAAAGTCGGCGTGACGCGGCTCGGTATCCGTGGCAAACGTCCAGACCAGGCCCTTGTTGTCGATGCGGACATTGAACGTGTCGGGGTCCTTGGTATCACGGGTTACGGTGAGGGGAACTGCGTCGTAGACCATCTTGCTCTGTGCGGCTGAGTTGAGATCGAACATGAGCTGGCGCGATGGGTTGGTGGGATTCACGCGCGCCGGGCCATAAGCGACGAAGTATCCCAGTCGAGTGGTCGCCGTAAGGCCTGGCCGATCGATGTTGACGGCGATTTTGCGAAACTTCTGCGGATCCATTGCTCCGGTGGTTGGCCGGTAGGTGAGGGTGTAGAAGTTCTGGCCGTCGTCGGCACTTTTGCCAATCTCCGCGTCGACGTCGTTGCGGCCATAGAGCGCTTTGCCTCCGGTGGCTCGTGCGAGGCGGGAGAAATCGTAGTTGCCGCCGAAGGGGTCGAGGAAGGCCGATTCGTTGCCGTATTTTGCGATGGGGTCGACGACCAGGCCTGCGGGGTCGACGGCGTACAGGGTGACGCGAGCATCGCGCAGCATGTTGACGCATTGCTGAACGAAGCTTTCGACGCGGCGCGAAGAATCCACCGAAACGCGGGACATGTTGATGCTGGGAAATCCGCGGCCGATCCAGATCATGTTCTTGTGGCCGGGATGGCCCACTGTGGCCTCAGCGACCCGTTCCAGCGTTCCAAAGGCAGTGGCGAGCCTTTCGGGGGCCCAGGAGTTGCTTTGATTGCGCCACGGATTCGCCGCGAAGTGATGGTCGAGCGAGTTGATGATGGCCTGCTTGTCCTGGGTGTAGTCGTTGAGCACGGTGAACTTGTCGATGCCAACAGCCAGCAGCATGGTGGGGATGGTGAGTTTATCCGGCTGCTTCTCGAGATACTTCTTCAAAGAGTACCGGGCAAAAGCCTCGTCCTCAAACAGCGTATTGAACTCGTCGAGCAGGATGATGTTGACCGGCGCGTTGGGCGCCAAGCGATCCAGGTCAGCGGTGGAGTTGATGGTTGCGCTCGGGTCGGGCAGATGCGCGGCGGAAACGTCGAAAGCGGTGATGGTCTGTGGCTCGCCCGCGTCGGTCAGTTTGAAGTCATCCTTTTTTAGGTAGGTGACGACATTGCCCTTCGTGTCGGTGACGACCACGTCGAGCACGACGCGGGTGACGTAGACACGGACGGTGGGTACTTGGGTTGGTGTCGTCGCGGAGGAATGTGCTGTTGCGGTGGGCGGAGGTGCAGGTGTTTGGCCGGAGAGGGAAGGCACGGCAGAGGCAGACAGGGCAGCTAACAGCGCAATGGCGCGGAGATTTCTAGTAGGAAGCACCTGCTTTTGAACCCGGTTCCGAGGCGGATGTTGCTGGACTGGTTTGTAAAGTATGAGGCTGGATCGACCTATACCTTGATCGGCAAAGACGGAATTCGCGATGAAAAGGGTAAGAGGTAGCAGGTGCTACGGGCCTCGACGGGGTCCTTCGACTTCGCTGCGCTCCGCTCAGGAGGACACGTTAAATGACATGAACTAAGGAGGCAGCACTTGCTGACATGAACTTGGGAGGCAGCCCTAACGGGCGCGACCGGCTGGTTTTTTCTGGCGGGGCATGACGGAGACATTGGAGGCGGCGTTGGGGCTGCTCATCTTGACCATCCAGGCATCGAGCAGGCTGCGCTTGAAGCGCCAGCGGTTGCCGAGTTTGAAGGCTGGGATGAAGCCCTCGGAGGCGTAGCGGTATAACGTGTCGCCGCTTATGCCGAGATATTCAGCGGCCTGCCGAATATCCAACACCTCGCGCATCATCTGCTGGACTGCACCCGCCATGGAAGCCGCTCCTGAAATGCCTAAGATACCCGCCGAAAACCCAAGCAGGCCGGAACACCTTTGTATCGCCAATCGTGGCGCGGCACAACATGTTTTTGCGGCCCTTCCGGGTGATCTCTGGATGAGCTACTAACTGTTTGATAAACAATGGCTAATCGACTTGCAAACAGTACGACGGCAGCCCCTGATGGGGGAAGCTGCCGCCGTCTTTCAATGAACCGTTGCGACCTGCTGCGGATCGCTATTTTTTCGGCTGCAGACTCCGGATTACCTCGAAGTAGTTCTCGCTCACTGTACGGTTGCTGGCGATAGCGTCGGCGATTGGGATGCTGCTGATTTCGGTGCCCTTGAGGACCACGAGCTGGCCGAACTTGCCCTGATGGACGAGGTCGATGGCCGCAATGCCGTAACGTGTGGCGAGCATGCGGTCGTACGCCGTGGGCGTGCCGCCGCGCTGGGTGTGGCCGAGGTTGACGGAGCGAGTCTCGAAGCCGGTGCGCTTCTCGATCTCCTCGGAGAGCGCCTGTCCGATGCCGCTGAGGCGCGCGTGACCGAAGGAGTCCTTCTTGTCGCCGACGGTGAGCTGACCTTCAACGTGGGCTAGTTTGGCGCCCTCGGCAACCACAACGATGGCGAACTTCTTGCTGGTTTCGAAGCGTGCCTTGACGAGGCGGCAGACGTCCTCGATGTCGATCTCTTTTTCCGGCGCGAGGACTACATCGGCTCCGCCAGCGATTCCGGCGGTGACTGCGATCCAGCCGGCGTCGCGACCCATTACTTCAACCACCTGCACGCGGCTGTGGGCCTCGGTGGTGGAGTGGAGGCGGTCGACGGCTTCGGTGGCGATGGTGACGGCGGTGTCGAATCCGAAGCAGACGTCGGTGCCGTTGAGGTCGTTATCGATGGTCTTGGGCACGCCGACGCATTTGACGCCGCGCTTGGCGAGTTCGACCGAGATGGACTGCGTGTCGTCGCCGCCGAGGGCGATGAGAGCGTCCAGTTTTTCGTCCTGGATGACTTTGAGGCAGCGTTCGAATCCACCCTCGATCTTCTTGACGTTGGTGCGCGAAGACTTCAAAATCGTGCCGCCGCGGTGCAAAATACCGCTGGTCGTCTCGAGCGTGAGGGGCATGGTTACGTCGTCGAGGACTCCGCGCCAACCTTGCATAAAGCCAATGAATTCATCTCCATAGTGCCAGATTCCCTTGCGTACGACTGCACGAATCACCGCGTTCAGGCCGGGGCAATCCCCGCCCCCTGTCAACATACCAATCCGCATCTCAAATCCTCTCGTTTCGGAAAATCCTCAATCAATCAGATGATACGTGACGTGGCGGACCCATGACGTGAGCTACGTCACAGGGCTCTTTGTTGGCTGCCGTGTGACCGGATCGCGAATCGAGCATCCAATCGTCATGCCAACGTTCTTCTCGGGCGGCAAACCTATTCGTATTGATCAACACGAACCTAAGACTTCAGGACCGCATCCGGCGATCCTGCTGCTGCATGGCTCGGGCGGCAATATTGGCCTCTGGTCAGACAAGATTGCGCCGTACGTGACCGGGCGCGGCATCTCGCTCTATGCCGCGCACTACTTTGAAAGCACGGGCACGGACCGCGCCGATTACGACACGATTATCGACGGAGTCCACTTTCCTGCGTGGCTTGCCACGGTTGCCGACGCGCTCGCGTGGATGCGTACGCAGCCACGAGTCGACCCCGACCGCATTGCGCTGATCGGAATCTCGCTTGGCGGGTTTCTCGCGCTCTCGCTTGCGACCGATCCGGCGGCGAACATTCGGGCAATTGTGGAACTGTCAGGCGGGCTGCCCGATCCGTATCGGGCAATGGCGACGCCGACGTTTCCGCCAACGCTGATCTTTCACGGAGCGGACGATACTTACGTCACCGTGAGCGACGCGGAGAAACTGATTGCGCGGTTGAAGGAGCTGAAGGTTGTCCACGAGGCGCATATCTTCCGGGGCCAGGGCCATTTCTTCAGCGGGACTACCCAGTTGCAGATCCTGATGACGACGGCGAACTTCCTGTCGAAGTACCTCTGACGAGCTACGCCGACGGAGGCCGCAGCCACCAATCGGAGCGCAATTCGACGCCACAGGCCACTTCGGTGGGGAGGCCCGGTGTTGGCGACCACAGCTTCAGGCCTTTGGGTTCGGAGATCTGCAGCAGGCGCTCGATGGGTTGACGCCAAGCGTGCAGCGCAAGGTCGAAGAGGCCCCAGTGGATCGGCATCAGCAGACCGGTCGCGCCCATGTCCTGGAATGACTGCGCGGCGCCGTCGGGCCCCATGTGGATATCCTTCCAGAGTTCGTTGAACGCGCCGACTTCCAGCATAGTGAGGTCGAATGGGCCATGCGCGGCACCGATTTCGGCAAAGCCCTCCCACCAGCCTGAGTCCGCGCCAAAGTAGACGTTGTGCTTCGCCCCGCGCAGTATGAACGCCGCCCATAGGGTTTGGTTGCGGTTGAACGCGCTGCGTCCGGAGAAGTGCCGCGAGGGCACGGAGGTGAATTCGCAGGATGCGCCGCTGGGCGTTTCTACGCGAACCGACTCGGTCCAATTGAGTTCGGTAATCTGCTGCGGGCGGACGCCGAATTTGCTGAGGATTGCGCCGGCACCGAGTGAGGTGACCCAACGCGCTGTGGGCTGCAACTTTGCAAAACGCCACACGGTGCCTGCGCTCAGGTGGTCGTAGTGGTCGTGCGAGACGAGCACCGCGTCGATGGGCGGGAGGTCGTCGAGGGCGAGCGGAGGCGCAAAAAAACGCCGTGGACCGAACCACTGCACCGGCGAAGCGCGCTCGTCCCATACTGGGTCGAGCAATACGCGGACGCCGTCGATCTCCAACAGCATCGAGGAGTGGCCCATCCAGGTGACGCGGAGGCCGCTCTCAGGCTGTGTCGCATAGACTGATGCTTCGGTGCGGAAAGGTCCCAAGGGGGTCTTTGGAAACCGCTCTTCGCGGTTCCGAATCATCTGGAGAAGTGCTTTGAAGAAGAGACCGCCGCCACCCACTGTGGTTGGGACAGGATTCTGAAACTTCCGCCCTACCTTTTCCGCCCGCTGCAACATCGTCATATGGGGATTCGATGCCAGGCCTGTCGGTACGGCGCATAGATCGTAAAGAAATGCGCTGGTCAGCTTCTGCCGTGCTCGAAAATCAGCTCCATAAACACGTTTGCGCGCGCGTAGGGCGACGGAGTCAGCCGCTCCGGCGGCAGATGCCTGAAACCCAGTTCCTCGTAGAGATGGATCGCGTCCTTGAGTTGGTCGTTGGTCTCGAGATAGACGGAATCCGCACCCAGGGCCCGGCCTTGCGCGATCGCGTGCGCAAGAAGTTTGCGGCCAAGTCCACATCCGCGCTGCGACTCCGCGACGGTCATCTTCGCCACCTCGAAGATTCCCGGTCGCACTGAAAGAAGCGCAATGCATCCCAGCGCCTTCTGACCATTCGTCGCCATAAAGATGTGGCCTCCCTTGGCGAGGATGTTCCTGTTCGGTTCGCCCAGGGTCTCGCGATCCTTTTGCTCGATGCCGAAATGTCTCTCGATCCATGCCTCGTTTAGCAGGCGGAAGGCTTCTCCGTCTCCGGGACGAAAAGGGCGTATCTCGACTTCATCGGGTTTCATCGATTGAGCCTCCTCGCACCGTGCTCATGCTGTTGCCGTCGCTTCGTCTTCATAAAATGCGGCGATCTCCGCAGCATATTTTTTTTCCACCACGCGCCGCTTCAGCTTCATGCTCGGGGTCAGCTCATCGGTTTCGACCGACCACTCGTCGGATACCACGGCCAGCCGCTTGATGGTCTCGAAGGGGGCGAGAGTAGCGTTCACCTCGTCGATGATGCGCTGGTAACGCTCGATCACCTGGGCGTGGCTCACCAGCGATTTGCGGTTGCCGTCGGCGATGCCGCGGACCTTCGCCCAGCCTTCGAGAGCGGCGAAGTTTGGCGAAATCAACACGCAGGCAAACTTGTGCTTGTCACCCACCAGCGCGGCGCTGCTGACCAGCACATCGGCCTTCAGCTTGTTCTCGATCGGCTGCGGAGCGATCAGCTTGCCGCCGCTGGTCTTGAGCAGCTCCTTCTTGCGGTCGGTGATGGAGAGGAATCCATCCGCGTCGAGGTTGCCGATGTCGCCGGTCTTCAGCCAGCCATCCGAAGTGAAGGACTCGGCCGTCTCCTTCGGCTTGTTCCAATAGCCTTTGAAGACCGACGGTCCGCGCACTTCGAGTTCGCCGTCTCCGGCAAAGCGTACCTCGACGTTGCTGAGCACCGGGCCGACCGTGCCGATGCGGCTGCGCTGCGGCGTGTTGAGGCCGATCACGGGCGAGGTCTCGGTGAGGCCGTAGCCTTCGAGCACGCGGATACCGACATCGGCAAACCATCCGGCGGTGTCCATGCCCAAAGGCGCGCCGCCGGAGACGAAGATCTTAACGCGGCCGCCGAATGCATCGTGAATCTTGGAGAAGACGAGCACATTGGCGAGCTTCCAACTCATCGGCTGCGCGATGATTAGAGCCATGATCAGAAAATAGATTGTCAGAATCCCGTAAGCATAGCCGCGCATCGGCGGCGGGAGAACCGTTTCGGTAATGAAGTATGCGTTCAATATCAAAAGAAATAAGCCGATGCCTACCGCCCACTTGACCCACGGTCCGTTGTGGGGCCGCCGCCCTTCCAGCGTCACTGCGCGATATTTGCGCCCTACGCCGATTGCCGAGTTGAGGATCTTTCGTTTGACGCCGTGCGACTTGGCTTCGACGCCGTGGCGGATCTTCTCGTACACACGCGGCACAGCGACCAGAATGGTTGGCCGGACTGCCTGCATTGCGTCTTTCAGCAGATCGAACCTGGGGCAGTAGGCGAGCGTGACCTCATCGCACATGAGCGCGTAATCCAGGTGGCGGGCGGTGACATGCGAGAGCGGAAGGAAGGAGATACAGGTATCGGTCTCGTTGAAGCCGAACGGCTTGGTGGAGAGCGAGAAGTTGGCGGCCAGGTTGCCGTGGGTCAGCATCACGCCTTTGGGCTCGCCGGTGGTGCCGGAGGTGTAGATGATGGTGGCGAGGTCGTCGGGTTGCACCTCGCGGGTCCTTGCGTCGAAACCCTCATCGCGCGCCTGCATCGCTGCCTCGCCGGAGATGATCGCGGCAAAGCCGTCGGCCCCTTCGAGCTCGCCGTCCATCACGACGACATGTTCAAGCGCGGGCAGATCTCCCACTGCGCACACCTTGTCGTACTGCTCACGGTTGGACACCACGACGACCTTTGCTCCGGAGTCGCGCAGCATATATCCGACCTGTTCGACGGTGAGGGTGAGGTAGAGCGGCACATCGACGGCGCCCAGGGCGAGGACGGCGAAGTCCACCACCGGCCACTCCCAGCGGTTCTCGCTCAGCAGGGCGACGCGGTCGCCTTTGCCGACGCCCCAGGCGGCAAGCGTTGCGGCCAGGGCGCGCACGCGGCCGTACATCTGGGCCGAGGCGATGGATTTCCATTGGCCGTCCTTATCCTGCCATCTCCAGACGACTTTATCGCCGCGTCCGCTGACTTTCAGGAAGGCCTCGTTCACCGTTGTGACCTGCCACATGCCGCGCCCCCATTTTTCGCCAACGCAGCCCATTGCTCTACGGCCAGTTCTTCGAGTGTAACCACGGTCACGTCACTTTAACGGATACGCGCGCGATTGCCAACTGCCGACGGATGGCAATTGAGGTTTCCTGCCGGAGCGTCGTTGGGGGCAGTTGGATTCACAAGGAGATAACGTCGCACTCAATCCGGTGCAGATTCAAATTAGAAGTACCAAGCGTGGTTCATTCCTGCGCGAGTTTGTTTCCACACATGGAGTGCAGTGTCAGACTAGGTTCCAGCCGTTGGTTTGAGGGACGGGTGGCGGGGTTCAACCCGGTTTGATGGGCGGCCAGCGGATAGAAGCTGCAGATTGCTTTCGGGAATGACAAAAGGAGTAATGGCTATGGCCGAGCAGGGAGACGGACTGAACGATCTTCGCATTCAGTATCAGGACGAGGCGCCGCGTGGGGCGCGTATTAAGGTGATTGGTGTGGGAGGCGGCGGAAATAACGCCGTGAACCGCATGATCGCGGCGGGCGTCGAGGGCGTTGAGTTTATCTCCGCCAACACCGACGTGCAGGCGCTGCAGTTGTCGAATGCGCCGGTAAAGCTGCAGCTTGGAGTGAAGCTGACCAGCGGGCTGGGCGCGGGCGCGAATCCGGATGTGGGGCGGCGTGCGGCGCTGGAAGATTCGGACAAGATTATTGAGGCGCTCGAAGGCGCAGACATGGTGTTCGTCACCGCCGGACTGGGTGGTGGGACGGGCACGGGTGCGGCTCCGGTGATTGCGAGCCTGGCGAGCGAGATGGGCGCGTTGACGGTTGCGGTAGTCACGCGGCCATTTGCGTTTGAAGGCAAGCGACGGGCGATGCAGGCCGAACGCGGCATGCAGGAGCTGCTGGAGTCGGTCGACACGCTGATCGTGATTCCCAACGAAAAGCTGCTGGCAGTGGCGAAGGATGCTGGGTTCTTCGAGAGCTTCCGGATTGCCGACGATGTGCTGCGGCTGGGTGTGCAGGGAATCTCGGACATCATTACGATTCCGGGCGTGATCAACCGCGATTTTGCGGATGTGAAGACGACCATGGCTGGAATGGGTTACGCGGTAATGGGGACGGCAACCGGCAAGGGCGACAATCGCGCGATGGATGCGGCGATTGCGGCGATGGCGAGTCCGCTGCTGGAGGCGGGAGCGATCGACGGGGCGCGCGGAATTTTGATCAACATCACCGGTTCGAGTGGGCTGAAGCTGAGCGAAGTAAACGAGGCGTCGACGATTATCCAGAATGCGGCGCACGAGGACTGCAACATCATCTTCGGCGCGGTGCTGGATGAGCGGATGGGCGATGACGTGAAGATTACCGTGATCGCGACTGGGTTCAAGCAGGATATGCCGACCCGGCGGGAGCGGATGCTGGCCGAGTCGATGACGCCGGGCGCGGATTACCAGGTGCCGATTCGGGCGCAGCACGGTCGCGGTGCCGGACCGGGCGATGGGCCGGCGTTGTTTGCCAGCGAGGAGCGGGAAGGGCGGTTGGCTTCGACGATGCGAGAGGGTGAGACAGCGCAGCAGATGGCACTGCCCGCGGCGAAGAGTGAAGCGGTAATGGAGGCAGATGCTCAGCCTGAGATGCGGGAGGATGACACGCTGCGTGCCGGCCGGATCTGTTTGAGCCCGGACGAGATCGACGACGCGGGCTGGAGCGATGGGGAGGAGGAAGACATAGAGCCGGAGGCTAGTTTCGAGGCGGGCCGGATATGCGAGACGGAGGCGTCCGAGATGGAGAATGGGGGCGGCATGGAAGACTCCGAGGGCGACTTTAGACGGCGGCCCAATCCGGAACTGGTTCCGGTATCGGCGTCGGTGTTTGACGACGACTTTTTCCGCGCGTCTCAGGGGATTGGACGTGTGCAGGCTGAGTCTGAGGGACTTGGAGCGGCTGTTGCAGCCCGGCAGGCCGCACAAGAGGTTCGGTTGTTCGGGGGTGCCAGCGCGTCGCATGTGCAACATCCTGAAACCGATGAGTTGGATATTCCAGCGTTTTTGCGCCGTAGCCGGTGATGCCGTTTTGGGCGGGATTTGGGATGGTGTGTGAGAAGTATCACATCGGTTTCTGGCGCGGTCGGATAGAATAGAAACAGTTGCACGAGTCGGCAGTCTGGCTCGGTTGGGCTGACTCAAGTGCTTTTGACGTCATAGTTTAGGATTCAATTACGGGGGCTTGGGGCATCACACCTCCGAGTGATAGCCGTTGGGTCTTCTGCGGCGTTGAATAGGATGAACATAGTCGTACGGAGCTGACTGGCTACCAAGTGACTTTTGTAGCCCCGGATAGGTCAAAAGGGCAGGCAATTCACGAGTTGTATGGACCGGGGAACGAAGCGGACCAGAAATCAGCATCAATTCCCCTTGGGAGAAGTTGGGTACATGGGTCGTAAATCTAACTGGAATACTGTAAGTCTTATCTGCCTGATCCTTGGAATTCTGACCTTCGCGCCCGTGAGAGCGCGAGCGTGGACCGCTTCGGCGCGACCCAGGACAAGTGCGTATAAAACCGTGGCGCACCAGGCCGGCGCGGCGAAGACTCCTACGGCCAGGACCAAGTCCCTTGTGAGAACTTCGGGCAAGACTACTTCGGGCAAGACATTGACCAGGAAATCA
>JALYIG010000020.1 GCA_030775885.1 Acidobacteriota bacterium
GTGGTGGCGAGTGCCGGGCTTGTGGGCCTACCTGAGGTTTATGCATACGCGGATGAGACCTGCCGTGCGGTCGCTGAGGAGATGGCAACCACTAGGGTAACCAGCATGCCTGTGATCGATCGCGAAACCGGACGCATTCGCGGAAGCATCAGCGCACAGGAATTGCTAGCTGGTCGGAGGCGGGCGGTTGTGCGGGAGTCTGAGCGCAACAGCACCTTTCAGCGTGACCCACGGAAGAAGTCGTAAGTACGTCGCAGGCACGCTCAAGTTATTGCGAGGGAGCCTTCATATGAACGAGCAGCATGCGAACTGCTGTCTTGGCAGAGATGCCGTTCGAGGGAAGTCTGTAGAATTTTGTAGATAGAAGGCTTGTAAATCGGTCATGGACTGAATCAAGAGATCGGATCGCCGGCGAGGACGTGGAACTGGCCCAGCATGTCACCGGCATCAACCTGATCGCCTCCGGCCACACCCACACTCCGCTCGCCTCCGCGCATACGGTGGCCAACGGCAAATGGAACACCGAAATTGTCGACGCCGGTGCCTACGGTACCAACGTCTCCCGCATCGATCTGACCTACCACCAGGACACCCACACCACCACCCTCGACGACTCCAGCAATCCGGCGATGACCGATGCCAGCCTCGAGGCCATCCATCCCGGCCTTAAGCTCAATGCGAAGTTCAGCCAGATCGTCAACGTCAACGACCAGGAGATCAATGCAGAACTTGGCCCCTTCTTCGCGCAGGCATTTCCCGACTATGCTCCCGCAAATCTAAGCAAAGGCATCTACCATCCCGTGGGCTTCACCGCACAGGACATGATCTCCAACGGAGATAGCCCGGTCCCTGCTCCCAACGGTCTCGGAGACCTCGCAGCAGATGCAGAACGTAACGTCCCCAATATCATCATTCAGCAGACCCTGATTGCAGTAGGTGGTAATCCCGCCAACCTTCCCGGGTACGACTTCACCCCTGTCCAGGCGGCGATCGTGGCTACCGGTGTCCTGCGCGGAAAGCTGCACACCGGCGTGCCTCTTAGCTTCGCGGACACTTATAACGTCCTGCCTCTCGGCATTTCGCCCGACTCCACCCAGCCACTTCCCATCGCCTTTCCCCTCGTTTCCGGCTACCTGGAAGTCACAGACGTGAAGAAACTGTGCGCCCTCCAACTGGTCGTGCAGACCGGCCTTGCCTCTGCAGACTTCTACCTGAACCTCTCCGGCCTGCGATACACAATCAAGCCCACAGAGGCCTACGTCTACTTCAAGTACGCCACCGCCGCCGCTGTCCTTCAGCAGGCGAGCCAGAAGGCTGCGGCCGGCTCAACCTCTGCCGCCCACGCTCTCGGCGCTCTCTCTACGCTCGGTACAGATAGCGGCGCCGCATTACTGGCAGCCTACGGCAGTGGCAATCCCTACGCCGCCGCCATGGTAAAGCTGAATGACGCCAGTCCCAGCAACTCGCAGATCTTCGCCAACCTTGGAGCGCTCGGCCAGGTTGCCGCTGCCGCCGCGGCAGATAGCACAAACGGCACAAACACCCTGAACGCGCTCGTAGTGGCCAAAGCGATCGCCGCAATTGATACCGTCTCAGGCTTCTTGCCCGCGGACGGCGCCAACACAGGACCAACCGCAGTCCTCGACCCAGGCCGCGTGCGCATCGTGGCGGACTTGTATGCCTTCCTCCTGCTCGGCGCCGTCCAGACCCAGTTCGGCACCGCAATCACCCCCTACAAGGCAGCCACCGGCCCAGCCGCGCTCTCTGGCGCCGACATACCCGGTCTGCTCGCCAACCGTATCGACGCAGCGCCCGGAACCCCAGGTGTCCAGGAACTCAAAGGGTGGATGGCTCTTCTCTCCTACGTAGGAAAGGGTCTCGGCGGCAGCATTACGTCGGAGTACTTCTCCACCTCGAACTTCATCCAGTTCCCCACCTTCGGCGTCGCTGTACAAACCCGCAACGCCAGCTACCCCCTCGCCAACATAGGCCAACTCGCCATCACCGTCAGCACCCTGCACAGCGCCCCATAAGACTTGCTGACCGCTTGGGTTAGCAAGTCTACAGCCATCCGAAGATGCTGAAAAACCCCGGAATGGGGTTACGGAGGGACCGTGGGGTTTCAAGTCTTCAACCCACGAGACTCCGCACAGTCACCGGACTTTCAAATTTGCTGAAAAAGAGGCTGCTGGACGCCACGCCTCTGAGACAGGCCGGGACTTTAGTCCCGGCACAATCGACCCAGAATCAACGGGGCTTTAGCCCCTGGGATTTGCCATCCGCTCATCGCAAATCGAACTCTTACTTTTTCATCACCCTCTTCGCCCCCGGGCCTTCGCTTCGTACGGCCGAATCATTTGGGATGAAACGTTGTATCCCGTGCAGTTCGCTTCATCGCTCTTCCATAACAACCTTACAAAGTCATATTGTTGCGCTATGAATTGCTGAGCGCTTCACAAGAGCCTAGCTACTCGAAGTCGAAAGAGCGTGCGTTGCAGACTCGCGTGGCATGCCAACGCGCCTTTGAAGCTGAAGATGGCACGGTCACTCGGGCCAGACCAACTCCCGCCTCTTATTGGCTCAACCCAGCCCACTGTGTCAGGTATCCGCTCAATGACCCCGGAAGCTGCTTTTGCTGTTCCAAGTCTGTCCATTTACTATTCCAGGCCACGTACCCGCCCGGGAGTGTCAGCGTCTTTTCTTTGTTGCTAATTGCACTCAATACCGTCACTCCCCATGCCCGGCCCTCAAGCTGGAACAAATTTCGGCCCATTGGCGATTCGCGTAGGTCAGCGATATGCGTTCCTGTATGTGACATCGCTTCGCCCATTACATTCCCCTTTAGCCGGTCACCGTCCAGCGTCACGATCAACAAAAGGCCATCCGGCGAGTTCCCACTACCCTTGGCACCGTCGTCCTGTCTTAGCGAGTTACCTCCACTGAAACCTACGTCGACTCCGTTGTCTTCGCCCTGCGCTCCAAAAGCCGCGACCGCCCGCTTGAGGTCAGCGGCCGTCAGCCCCAAGCCTACATTTCCGTCGCCTAGATCAGCGGGCTTGGAGTAATCGATTTCATTCTCGCTGACGTTGGCGACGGACTGGATGACCAGCCGCGCAGGATACCGCGCTAGGTTTCCGAATCCCTTTACAACCGTGAACATCGATCCCGTCTTCTCTAGCGAAACCATGTCCACAGCGTCAAGCCGCCCGGTCAACGTCGCCGTCGCTGTCGAACGCACACAGCCTAGGCACCGCCCCGGCGTTTTCGCCGGTGCCGACAGGACCGAGTCAAACTTCTTGAAATCCCCGCCCGCGTCGAGCGTCACCGGTATCGCTGAAACCGTTGCAGCCCGCCCTGGGCTGTTCTTTGCCAGCTGAAGCGTGATCACGGCAGTCGGTCCTGCCTTTGCCTTCGCTCCGGTGGGATAGGCAAGCCAGATTGCGTTTACGCTCTGTTTGCAACCCGTGTCCCTGATCACGAACTCGTCAAATCCGGCGGCCACTAGTCCCGTGATCCGCACCATCTTGCCGTCAAAGTCTTTAGGGTGAGCCAAAACATCACATACTCTGGCATCGACAGCCTGCGCGGCTGCCGTCCCCGCACCCATCAAGAGAGACACGAGTGCGATGAGAATTCGTTTCATTCATTCGCTCCTATGAGACAACGGACCAGAGTAAGGCACCGCTCGGAATGGGCGAGGTGACTGCCATCACCCGGCAAGCCCGCGCCCACGCGCAGATTCAAGGTACTGCCGATTCCGATCAAGGGTTTCCGTCGTAATATGTGCCGACCCCAGTTGTTCTCTACACCGTCAACAGGCGACTTAGTGTCCCGCGCAAGGTCGAACTGCCAGTAAAGTCCGGGTCGTCGGCAAGTTCGGGTTCCCCAGACCAATCCATTCGTGCTCGATGAAATGTGAGTCCGATCTACTTCGCGAGCGCCTGGAATCGCTGATAGATCTCCGGTTTCAGCGAGGTGTCGACACTTATGAAGTTTCGCTTTACCGACGTCCCCGGAAATAACAGTCAGAATTTTCCCGGTGACTGGATCGAGCAGCGGCTTCCCGTCCGAACCCAGCCGGGCCTGCTTACCATCCACCACGACGGTCTCGCCAAAGAGTTGATGACACTTGATCGACATCTCGCCGATCTTCTCCATTGGCCCTGCATCCGCAAAGACCGCCTCAACTAGTGTGCCGCCGCGAATCACCATCGCGCCATCGCCCACCTTGATTCCGTGTTGAGCAAACCAGGATGCCCCGGTCTTGCCACCCGGAAGCACAATGTATGGCACCTCGAACGGCGATATTCCATCGGTATGCCCGGGCCGCCGCGCTAACTGCCCGCCATAAGAAGTCTGCTCTTGCCGCGCTCGATCGATCTTTCCTCCACGAACCGGATGCCCCACCCAGTTGAGCGGACTGCCGGAGGCGTCTCCATCGTCATCGACATCCATGGTCGGAACCTCGAAGTAAAGTTCACCCCCAGGTAGCGTGCCGATGAAAGTCGCACCATGCTTGCCAAACTGTGTTCTATCGATCGGTTTGGCATTCGCTACAAGATCCGTAATCTTTCCGAGAACTGGGACCGACGCTGTCGGCGGATGATAGTCCTGCGCCATGCTCTGCGCTCGACCGTCGCAACCATCAGCGTGGCAGTCAAACTGAGAGTGATGATCGTAATTACGCCAGGGTACATGTTTCCGCTCGTAGTCATCTCAATGGTCTCCAGTCTTCCTGAGTTGTGGTTGAGGTGAATACTATCTCCCCTTTGGCTGTAGGTCTCAAATCCGCGAAGCGCCCATGCGACGGATGCGCCTTCGATATTCCCTGAAAGTCACCATTTGTCTAGTTACGGTGTCATCGGTGGCCGCGTCGCATGAAGTCATGAAATCTCAGCGTTGTTCTGCCGTTGGGACCGTTGCAATCCACCGCCAAACAAGTTCAAGGTCCGACGTAGGAAGCATCTCCTTCGGCACACGGATAAAGCTATTGGGCGACGGCAAGAAGACGTAGGCGTCGGGCATGTCGATGCGTTTTATGAATGCCTTCCACGTGTGATGCGAGGTTGCTTGGCCGTTGCATCCATCGCAGGCGATACCTGACTCGTCCACGGTGAGGATCTGATTGTTGAGCAATTCCTGTTCTTCAGAAAACATGGTTCTAAAGCATCTTTCTTGAGCCCGTCTCGCAAGTGGCTTGGAAATTGTCCATAAAAGCGCAAAGATGACAAAGATTGTGAGAGCCGGTATCCGAGCGGCGGGAATCTGTGGAGAGAGCCCCACCAGTAAGCTCCCGCCGCGCTGCGTCAGCAGGAACCGAATGGAACCGTGCCCCTTACCGAAGGCACGCCCAATCTCATGCAACGACTCGCCTGCCTTCCAGCGCCGCCACATCTCGATCCGCTGTTCAGTGGAAAGCCTGTTCC
>JALYIG010000021.1 GCA_030775885.1 Acidobacteriota bacterium
GCGTAGGGATATTCGACGTGGGTGATGCCCGGTACGAGGGGGCCAAATCGGCGCTTCTGTTGAATTTTGGAGCCCGTCAGCGACAGAGCACCCATCGTTCTCCCGTGAAAGCTCCCGAAGAAGCTGATGATGTGTTGGCGACCCGTGTGGTATCGGGCTAGTTTCAGCGCACACTCGACTGCCTCCGCGCCAGAATTGCCAAAGAAAACGCGATGTGGACCGGGCATAGGAGCGATGGCGGATAGACGCTCAGCGAGCTTCGGCATTTGCTCATAGTAGAAATCCGTGCCCGACATATGAATAAGTTCAGCGCACTGGTCCTGGATCGCCTTCACTACTTCCGGGTGGCAGTGGCCGGTGGAGACGACTGCGATCCCGGATGTGAAGTCGAGAAATTGATTGCCGTCAACGTCTTCGAGACGCGTCCCAAGGCCTCGCTTTGCCACTAGAGGATAGCCTCGCGTGTAACTGGGTGAGATCAGGCGCTTGTCGCGCTCGATTATGGCGGAGGCACGGGGACCTGGAAGCGCCGTGAGGAGCTTGGGGCCAAGTGCAGTAACACGGGCATTCCCAGCAGGCATAGTGGTCATGGAGTACTCCATACGGGACTGGTTTCGAAGGCAACGGAGGAACACTCTGCTGGAAATAGCGGAGTGTACGGGTGCGAAGAAACGAGGTGCACCTGAATTGGAGGGGAGCTAATCGCCGCCGAAGAGGCCGGGACGATTAAGGCTGGGGATGCCGACGGATGGGGATAAGACTGGATGGATACCAGAATTGCGGAGCATCGAAACGGAATATGTGAAGTGATTGAGCATTGCGTCATTCACCCTTGCGTATGAAGGTAGAGAGCAATTTACTTCTTCCGGTCCCTGCGGTGTCACTGATTGGGAAGAGTATATAACCCAATCGCATCAATAGAACAGCCCCGCGTCGGACCTTCACTCTGGTCGTCGGCGGTCTCGGCGTTCTTGGACCCACGCCATCTTGGCAGAGGATATGCATGCACCATCGAAGTGCACGCCGCTAGTTCGCTTGCGAAAGGTAGACATACAGCGTGGCCCTGCTAATCCCGTACTCGCGTGCCAAGTCCGACTTGTTGACCTTCCCTACACCCACACGCATGCGGAGGTCGGCGGCCTGTTTGATTGTCAGAGTAACCGCGGCTGAATACTATTCAGGTCTTTCGGATGGGGATATCGATTCGAAGAGCTGGTGTATTGCAAGCCGCCATTAAGCGTGAGGCCTGTTACCGAAGCCTGCAAGGGATTCGAACAAGTAATGCAGAAGTTCGACGCTTGCTTGTTGTACCGCTCTGTGAAAGGCGACTCATAGTCATAGCGCAAGCCAAGATTCAGGGTGAGTTTGCTTGTGACGCGCCAATCGTCCTGGACAAATGGAGCTAGGTATTTCTGCTGCAATGCGTAAGCCGCGGCAGCGTAACCTGAGTGACAAGCCGGGCTTTGGTGTAGAACTCAATCGCGATTTCCTCGTCCCGATCAACCCCTAGTTGAAGATCCGAACATCATCCTGCACCGCGTGGCGGCCAGACCGCTGGCCGCCACGCTCAATTGCACCTACGACACTTCGGTGCCCGCTACTGTGCTGTCCCATAATTTCGCGCACAATCGTTTACGTTTGTCATTCTGAGCGTAGCGAAGAATCCCCGTATTTGGCCTTTGTTGTTGCCCGTCCTCTCGTTCCATTCACGGTGAGAACTTCTGAGACGCCCGCTAGTACATCATCGCCGGCCGCACCTCAGCCTCCTGTCCCCGTAACTTCACGCGGCTGATGTGAACGTCGTACCCTGTGCCCGGCAACAGAGCCTCCAGCGTAAATAAATCGGTCCCGCCCGACTTCACCTCACGCGTGCGGTAAACCCCAACCTCGCCGTGCGAGTCTTCCGCACCGTGCGTTGGCGTGTCCAGAAAACGCTGTGCATCCGATATGCTCGCAACACCATGTGACCGACTGCCTGCGAACTCCTCCGCTGCATACGATCGCACCAGCTTCGTCCAATACCGCACCAGCAGTCCCGTGTCGGAAAAAATATCCGCCCAGATCACCTCGCCGTGCACTGCGACCACCACTCCCACGGCATGTTCGTCGCGCAACATCGCAAGCGCCTGTTCGCGCGATTGCACCAGCCCCGCCGCCTCCTTATCGACCTGAGCGCTCACCGCCGGAGTCTGCACCGCCTTCGCATAGCTCGTCGTCCCCAGGCTGTCCGCGAGCGCCTCACTGTTCATCGTCGCCATCTGGGCACGCCTGCCCTCCACTGTCACCGTTGAGTTCGCACTTGGAGGCGGAGCCGCTGCTCTCGCCATCGAGCCGATCGCCCCATGCACTGAGTTCCACACCTGCTGCTGATCCTTCGCAACCATCGCCTGCTGGCGCACCGCGGGCTGCACCATGATGCTCGCGCTGGCAGCCTTCGCCGACGTGCCAAACTTTGCCGAACTCTCCGTCCAGCGCCCATGCTCGATGCAGAACACTGACAGATCAATCGGGTCCGCGCCCGCCGGCACAATCCGATCCTTCGCGATAATCCGGTCCTGCTTGCCCCCGGTCACAATCTCGCCCGCCAGCAACAGTAGCGGTCGTTTGGAACTGTTCACCAGCACCAGCGTATTCACCTGATCGCCCTCGTAGCGGCGCTGCACCGCGCCGCCGCGCGACCTGACCAGCCCGCGCACATTGCCCGCCTCGGTCACCTCCACCTCGCCGCTCTTCAAACCCTCATCCAGCGTCAGGAACTGATCCCCCGGCAGCGCCTTACCATCGTTGCGCACCACCGGAAACAGCGTCAGATCCCCGGTCTGAATCGGCTTCAGCACTCGATATCCTTCGTCTGATCCACCCGCAGCCGCGGGCTGCCAACATCCGGCCGCCACCACCAGGGCAGCCACCATCAACACTCCCGTACCCCATCGCAACATCCGCGCATCCCGCATCGCAAACCTCCATGCCGGCGAACCTTCCCGGCCTCTGACTCAGGAACGCGCCCCTCTAATTCTCTTGCAGATTTTATTTGAGAAATTTCCTGCCACTGACCCGTCCAACCCACTGGAGTATCTTCAAAGTCGTGGACACGGCATCCCAACCCGGCGAGATTGCGCTCCCTCTGCCGTCCGCCGAGCCGCAGTTTGGAGCGACGCCCGGCGACGGCGCGGACCTCGTCCGTTCAGCCGAGTCCGGTGCGCCCGCTGATCTCCTTCAGGAACTGTGGCTCGCCGCCGACGCCGAAAGCTGCGGACTTACGAGCGATGAATTCGGCGCCGCACTCTACATAGTTGCGTCGAAGCACCACTTCGGTCTGCCGCCGGAAACTCGTCCTACGCCTTCACAAGAAGCCGCCTTCTACCGCTCGCTCCGCCTCCCTGAGTTGGCCCTCGCCCAGGCGTGCGGGCTCGGTCGCGACGCCGCCTGGCAGCGCTTCCTCACTCTCTATCGAACTCCACTCACGCAGGCCGCCATCGCCATCACGGGCTCAGCTACACTCGGCCACGACCTCGCGGACTCCCTCTACGCCGAACTCTTCGGCCTCTCCAAACGCGCCGGAGAGCGCCGTTCGCCGCTGGCATCCTACTCCGGTCGTGGATCGCTGCTCGGCTGGCTCCGCAGCACGCTGGCGCAGCGCCACATCGACCACCACCGCCGCACCCATCGCGAAACTCCGCTCGACGACCTCGACGCTCCTGCCCCTACTTCCTTCGCCGCACCTCTGCCGGCTGAACTAGCACGCCTGAAACAAGCCGTCGCGTACACCTTCACCCAACTCCCTCCCGACGACCGCTTCCTTCTCGCCTCCTACTTCATCGACCAGAAAACCCTGCTGCAGATCTCACGCATCCTCCACGTCCATGAAGCGACCGTCAGCCGCAAGCTCAAACGTCTCACCGCCGACATGCGCAAACAACTTCACCGTAACCTGCAGTCCGGCGGCCTTAGCAAGCGCGCGGCGGAAGAAGCCCTGGGCGCCGATCCGCGCGACCTCGACATAAACTTGAGCAGCCTGCTGCAATCTTCGCAATCTGCCCCGTTCCCAGATCAGACGATTCAAGCCGCACCCGACACCCAATGAACCAAGTCCTCCAATCCGGCCAGCATCCAGACGCCGATCAGCTCAGCGCCTTCGCCGAGCATGCTCTGCCGCCGCATCAGCAGCAGCAGACGCTCGCTCATCTTTCCATCTGCCCCGATTGCCGCGCCTTCGTTTATCTTGCGGAGATTCCCGAACTCGCAGCCGTGGCACCGCCTCAACCCACTCCCGTCCGCAGACCATGGTTCTCCGGCTGGAACCTCGCCATTCCCGCAGTTTTCGCACTCGCCGCGCTCGTCTTCGTCACCATCCATCTTCGTAAAGTCAGCACCGGGCAACAGGAGACCGCTGCCAACAACACCGCTCGCATGGACCGGCGCGCATTCCCTGCGCAGCAGGCTCCGGCAGCCTCACCGACAACTCCGCAAGCCGCCCAACTCGAAGCGGCGCCGAACCCTCTCCCCGCGCCGATTGTGAAGCCTGACGTGGCACTTCCCGCGTCTCGTCCCGCGCCCCGGCTACAACCGCCGATGCTCGTTCTGCACCCGCCTGGACCAAACTCAATCAACGGTTCACCTGCGGGCCAACGTGCATCCGTATTCCCCCGTGCAGCAGGAATGTCCGCCACCACGACTTCGGGCGATGAGGCTCGCCAGGCAATATCGGGCGCAGTCTTCAAATCCAGCGAGCAGGGAGCCGCGGCTTCGCCCACCCCTGCCGGTTCCCCCGCAACGCTGCCAGCCAAACTCCGCAGCGCGGACGCCGCCCGCCATGAGCTGCATTCCTCCGCGACGCAATACAATTCCATCGCCGGCACAGCGCAGAGCAACCTCAATCAAGCCG
>JALYIG010000022.1 GCA_030775885.1 Acidobacteriota bacterium
CACACGACAGGCTCAGGACGAACCAATCTCCACCGCAGTCTTTGAACGCATGAGCAAAGCGACCGGAGGGAAGGCTTACTTCGCCAGAAATTGGAAGGATGAGCAACAGGCCTTCGCCTCGATTCGCGAAGACCTTGGCCATCTTTATTCGTTAAGTTATTATCCGCAGCCGAATTCTAATCGCGGCTGGCGCACCATCACGGTAAAACTCGTCGGGAAAAATATGCAGCACTATCACGTGCGGACTCGGACAGGCTACCGTCTACTCCAGACCCAGGCGATCTCGCGAGACGTTTCCTCGTTGGATCTGGTGCCGGCAGCAAAGCCCTGACCTTTCTGGAGCGGTTCCTGACCGAAGCCTAATTTCTCACCACGAACGCGAACGCCGCTTCCCCGTGGCCCTTATCATTTCATCTATGGCTGGCGAGAGCGCACCGGGCTTATTCGATCAATTTGTTGGGAACGTCCTACGCCCCATCGGAATTGCCGGGGCTTTCGTCCTGGTGGCGTTCCTCTGGACGCTCGTCCTGCAACACCTCGTAGCCTATCCCTTCCTCTTTCTATTTCTCGGCGCCGTCATGGGTAGTGCGTGGTTTGGCGGACGGGTTGCCGGAGCGATTTCAGTAGTCCTGTCGACGGCTATGATCGACTACTTCTTCGTCCCGCCCTTTTACTCGTTCTACGTCAACAACGTTGCGCAGACTTACTGCATTGCTTTTATTGTCTGTGCCATCACGATGAGTTGGGTCAGTTCAGCACGAAAGCGAAATGAGACCACAATCAAGGACGCCCGCGATCAGTTGGAACAGAGAGTGCTGGAGCGTACGGCGGATTTGCAGCGGTCCAACGCGGAAATCCAGGAGAGCGAGCGTCGTTTGAGAACACTCACCGAAGCGATTCCACAGCAGATATGGAGTGCAGGGCTGCACGGCAGAATCGATTACTGTAACAACCACCTATTGGAATACGTTGGCTGCGAATTTGAGGATCTGAAGAATGAGGGCTTCTTTCTCATTTTGCATCCCGAGGATAGAGAAACCTTCAGGACAGCTTGGCAAAAGAGTCGCGCGGCGGGTGACAATCTTGAGGGCGAATGGCGCGTGCGGGGTGCGAACGGAAACTATCGTTGGTTCCTCATCCGCAGTGTTCCTCAAAAATCTGCGAACGGAGAAATTGAGCGCTGGTATGGGACTCATATCGACACCGAAGAAAGGCGTCGCGCGGAGCAGGCCCTGATCCAGGCTCAAGCTGAATTATCCGACCTATCACATAGGCTGGGCATGGGAGAGCTGGCGGCGTCCATTGCTCACGAACTCAATCAGCCACTCACAGCGGTGGTGGCGAATGCTTATGCCTGCCGCGAGTGGCTGCAGGCCAGTCCACCGAATCTAGATCGCGCTTCTTCCACAGCACAGAGAATCGTTCAGGAGAGCAAGCGCGCGAGCGACGTTGTAGCCCGTGTGCGCGCGCTGTTCCGCAAGGACATCGATTCCAGGAGTTCAGTGGACGTCAATCGACTGATACAGGATCTTGTTCGTCTGTTGCACGACGATGCAATCCGGAAACGCATTTCACTGCATATAAATCTGGATAAGAGTCTGCCCCGCGTCACCGCCGATCCGGTCCAAATACAGCAGGTGCTGTTGAATCTGGCGACGAACGGCATGGACGCCATGACCTCCCAGCCGGCACGCCGGGATCTGGTTATCAGTTCCCTGTGGCAGGGAGAGGATAAGATTCAGATTCAGGTGAAAGATTGGGGTGCGGGCGTGGACCCGGAGATTGCCGGACGGATATTCGACCCTTTCTTTACCACCAAGAAAGAGGGAATTGGCATGGGACTGGCGATCTCCCGCACGATCATCGAGGCTCACGATGGCAGAATTTGGATGAGCCAGGATGCCACAGGCGGTAGTTGCTTTCACTTCACAATTCCGGTGCGAACGTGAGTTCAGCTTTCAGCAATGAGATATTCAGACTGGGCACGGTCTTCATCGTGGACGACGATGATGCGATCTGCGACGGGCTGTGCAATCTCCTTGAGTCGGTCGGCCTTAAGGCAGAGCGATTCGGATCGGCTGAAGAGTTTATTGCCACCTGGACGCAGGACAGCCCAGGTTGCCTGATGCTCGACGCCCGGCTTCCGGGGATGACTGGCGTTGAGTTTCAGGACCAGCTCATCCGATCCGGCATTCGCATTCCAATCATTTTTATGACCGCGCACGGTGATGTGCCGATGGTGCGGAAAGTATTGAAGGCCGGGGCGGTCGAATTCCTAACCAAGCCATTTGATAAGGAAGAGATGCTGGTCGCCATCCGCCACGCCTTCCAGATGGATGCGTCCCGCCGTAGTGAACGGAGCGAGTTAGATGAGATTCAGTCGCGTCTGGACTTGCTCACACCGCGAGAACACGAGGTGATGGATCACGTCACCTGCGGCCTGCTTAACAAGCAGATTGCCGCCGAACTGAACCTGAGCGAAATTACTGTCAAACTGCATCGCCGACATGTTCTGGAAAAGATGAAGGCTGATTCGCTTGCCGACTTGGTGAAGATGACGCAGAGAATTCAATTGATGCGGAGCGAATAGTTGATTTTTGCAACTAGGGTCAGACCTATACCAAGGTATAGGTTGCTTCCCGGCTGTCCGCCTTTTAGTATCGCGCAATACAAGCGACCCTTGGCTCAATTAGCGGACCCGCCAGACACGCAAGGCAAGCCAATGCCTCTCACGCAGAGCCACTGAACTTAGTGCTCCCAGCAAGCTGTATGTAACTACCAAAACTCCAACCCACTCCTGTTGCGGCACTTTTGCGCATCAAGCGGAAGAGGTGTTTGTGAAAATTTTATTGGTCCAACTTCGGAAGTTCGCAATCCCATTAGCTATTCGTTGGCAAACCGCCATCATGAGCGGGCGACTCGGGCGATGAAACTGATTCTGGCCACAATTGAATTCTTTCATTCCATGCGCAGCCAGATGCGCTTCGGTGAGTTCTCGCGGCTCCCAATTAGGCTTCACCGCTTCGAGATAACAGACGATTCGGCTGAGTGCGAATGGTTTATGCGTCCGCCCGATCCATGGGACGTGCACCTGGCCCCGCGACTGCAGGAGGAACAGCTTACCGAGCAGGCGTTACTTGACGCACTTAAAATCCGAGAGTTGATCTTCCAGGGTTTTCCTCAGGTTCAGCGCGCAGGATTGCGCATGTATCGCGAACAGGAAGGGGCTGAGCCTGAACTGCTGATGATCGGTGATATAGAACGTGAGGTACATGGCTTGCGCCGCGTGGCATCTCTCGGAATGCGCGCCAGGCTTTGCGGATTTCGGTTTTCGCTGACCGGAGGAAGCCTGCAGCCGATCACTCCAAACTGAACTTCACGCCATCCCGCCCTCGACTTGGCATAAGAGCCTCAACCACGCAGAATCAACCGGGACTATGGGCTTCTGAACATACCTCAAGGAGACAAAGAATGAGCATAAGCGCCACCACAACGCTTTTCCTGAGCTTGGTCGCAGCGACCTTCATCCTCATGACGATGAGAAGATACTTCGCTGGCAAAAGACAACTACCGGCGTACACCCCGGGCAGGCTGGCCCGTCTCGGCCAAAGATTGCGTGACCCCAAATGGCGCCAATATGGTGCTGTCCTTTTCGCCGGAAAGATCGCTGGCCTCGCACTGGTTGCCGTTCTCGTCTACTACTTCAATCCCGGCCTCTTTGGCCACAAAGTCTTCGCTGCCGATCCCGTTCTGCGTGGCAACGACATCGTCAATCCTGTGAACACTGCGTGGACACTGGTCGCCGCGTTCCTCGTGTTCGGAATGCAGGTGGGCTTCACCATGCTGGAGGCCGGCTTCTGCCGCTCGCGAGAGACGGTCAACGTGCTGATGGAGTGCATCGTCGACACCTGTCTTTGCGGCATTCTTTTCTATGCAATTGGCTTCTCCTTTATGTTCAGCCACGGCAATGGCTTAATCGGGTTTCACTGGTTCTTCCTGCAGAACGCGCCCGCAACCTATGAAGGCACCGGCGTTGCATTCCTAGCCTTCTGGATATTCCAATTCGCGTTTGCCGACACCTGCTCGACCATCACATCTGGCGCGATGATCGGCCGCACCGGATTCGTCGGCGACCTGATCTACTCTCTCGGTGTATCCGGCTTCATCTACCCCATCATTGGCCACTGGGCATGGGGTCCTGACGGCTTCCTCGCAACCATGGGCGCTTCAGGATTCTTCCTCCCAACCCTGGGCATGGGCTTCCATGATTTTGCCGGCTCAACCGTCGTCCATACGATTGGCGGCATGGTTGCACTTGCGGGAGCCATCGTTCTGGGTCCACGCATTGGCCGCAAGTTCAAGCGCGACGGCGGCGGCCCCATGATGCCGCACGACCTTACGATCGCAGCCTCGGGCGGTCTACTGCTCTGGTTCGGATGGTATGGGTTCAACCCCGGCTCCACTCTCTCGGCAATGGATTTTGTGGGTATTGGCCGCGTCTCCGCAAACACCACTCTGGCCGCATGCGCCGCTGGTTTAACGGCAATGTTCACGGCGTACCTCATGACCAAGGTGTGGGACGTCAGCTTCACTGTCAACGGCTTTCTTGCCGGCCTGGTGGCGATTACCTGCCCCTGCTACTGGGTTAGCCCAACGGGTGCAATCGTTCTTGGCGGCATCGCTGGCGTCATCGTCGTTTTCGGCGTTGAGTTGCTGGAGTGGCTGCGAATTGACGATCCGATCGGCGCTGTTCCCGTACATGGCATTTGCGGCATTTGGGGAACGCTGTCGCTTGGATTATTTGCCAGTGGGCAATATGGTGCTACAGGACCGCTCGGACCGGATAATAGCGCCCCGCTTGCAGGACTTTTTTATCACGGAGGCCTGACGGTGCTGAAGGCTCAGGTGATTGGGAGTGGGATCGTCACGCTTTCGACCTTCGGCGTTTCGCTGGCGCTGATGTACGCAGTCAATGCCATGGGCGTACTGCGTGTCTCGCGCGAGGGCGAACTGCACGGCCTCGATCTGCATGAGCACGGCATTTCCGCCTATCCCGAGTACGTCATTACCGCACTCGGATCGCCGTCGGGCAGCCTGGTGGAGAAGTAATTGCCGCGGAGAGGACGCGCCGTCCGGCGTCCTCTCCACAGTGCTATTCTTCGCGCAAAAGGTGGCATGAATTTCCGCACATAGCGAACACCCATTAAGGAGCGTCTCATGACAAAAGTGGAAGCGATTATTCGACCCAACCGGTTTGATCAGGTGAAGGAAGCGCTCGGTACTCTGGGCGTTGAAGGGATGACGGTCTCCGAAGTCCGCGGGCATGGTCGACAGAAGGGCCAGACCGAGACCTATCGCGGCCGCGAATACGATGTCAATCTACTTCCGAAACTCAAGGTTGAGATTGTCGTCACTGATGACCGGGTTGAAGCGCTGATCGACGCCATCATTCAAAGCGCGTTCACCGGGGAGATCGGCGACGGCAAAATCTTTCTCTACAAAGCGGACGATGCCATCAGAATTCGTAACCGCCAGCGCGGTGAAATTGCTTTATAGCAGATCGGCAGTCGCTCGCTAGACAGTCTCCTGGCAGAGTTTTCTTCCGTTTGCAGCAAGGTGACTGCCATCGCCTTGCTGCACTTTTGTTGGCGAATCGGCAATCCTTGAACGGGAAACCGCCAAGTCCCCGCGCGCCTTAGGTAGAGGAGCAGGGATTTAGCCGCCCTCTGAGATGCGGAGATATTCTCCACAGAAAGACGAAGGCCTGATTAGCGATCAATGCCGGCTTTCGTCTCTTAAATCTTACACATTATAAGGCACTTAGACCTTCTGGCGGAGGGCTGACAACTTTCTACGCCCCTTGTATCGCTGATGGCAGGCGGACTTGTTTGTCGTTGCCTCCCTTGCGTCTCTATACTTCACCTTTGGATCTAGCGCGACGATCGGGAGTTCTACATGATTTGTCTTAAGGCCGTACAGCGGGTATTTTTTTGGCTCATTGTGTTATCGATATCAATGCATGCCCCGGCTGTTGCGGCGCAAATCGGAATCTTTGAAGACCACCGCGATATCGGCAAGGTCCTGCACCCGGGAAATGCCGCCTTTGACGCCGCGAGAGGTGCCTATACCATCTCCGGCAGCGGCGAAAATATGTGGTTCGGCACGGATGCCTTCCACTTCATCTGGAAGAAAGCCTCCGGCGATATGGCCCTCTCTGCCGACATCAAGTTGGTTGGAGCCAAGGGAAACAATCATCGCAAGGCTGCTCTTC
>JALYIG010000023.1 GCA_030775885.1 Acidobacteriota bacterium
GTTTGGTATTGGCATCCGGCCGCTTGTTGTCGACCAGAGCCCGGATATGCAGCGAACCATCGAGTACCAGCCAGACCAGAGGCGGCTGCGGAAAGAGCTTCCCGTTAAGTTCCTTCGCCTTGCCCTCGGAGTTCTTGTAGAACATGACGCGGCGGCATTGCGGGGTCCACCACATAATCATCCGGTCGCCCTTTGCCAGAACATTCTCGGGCAGAACCTCGATTTTGAGGTTGCCTCGGACCGATCGCACCAGGGAATCGATGAAGCTTACCGTCAGCGGTTGCGCAGGACCGAGGACGGGAGGCAAATCTTTCTGTTGGGTGACGTCGTGTCGGGTGACAAAGCTCGTGCTGCCGGTCCGGTAGACGAGCAACGCCTCATGCAGCGCGAAGTGGTAGTTCTCCCCGATCGCTGTGTCGATTTGCATGTTGACCCTCCCAGGCCTGGATCTCTTCGACTAGCTGGAAAAGTTCGCAGTTTATGGCGATGAAGTGCGCGACGCCCTCCCTCGTTCCTTCGACCTCGTCGGGATCGTTGGGGCAGAAGACGATGGAGAGTGCTGGCTCCGGTACGCTTTCGAGCATGTACTGGCTCTCTTCGTCGAAGCATGCGGAGATCACGTCGTGTTGCTTGAAGACGATCAGCAAGGAAGGGATTGGAGGGCTGTCGTAGTAGCCGCTCTCGGCTAAATCTTTTCCCCTGTTCCGATAAAGGCGTGCATGTCGCTGAATGTTGCGAAGCCGCTCGATCCACGATCCGAACTGACCCTTGCGATGGCGGAGAAGGAGTCGCCGATCGGCGTACCGATGCTCCCCGCGGTCTCGCTTCAACGTAGTGCGAATGCACTCCGGCAAGCCCTTCTCGACCTCGGGAAACTCATATTGCTCGGCATTCTCTTCGTCGCTCTCGGCGTACTCCCGTTGGCGTTCCTCATACATGAAGGCATCGGCGTGATCGTAGATCCGCATCACGCGATAGAGCGAATGGACAAGCTCCCAGTAGAAGGCAGCGCCGAGCCCTTTCTCCTCCTGTTCCAGGGCATCGAGGGCCACGCCGATCTCGAGGTATCCGCAGTTTCCCGAGGTGATGAGCACCACCAGCTCATTGACTTCGAGAGCCCGCTCATCGCCAAACCGGTCGACCACATCGGCGATATTCAGGTGGTATTCGATATTCCGCTGCAAGAGATCGAGTCGGTCTTCAGTGATGGCATCTCTGAGAGCCTGCCGCACAAAGACGTTTCCGTTCGCCCCAGACTCCTTCCAGTGGGAGGGTGTGCCGATGCCGCAGTGGACGAGGGCAGCGCAGAGATCGTAGAGCAGCTCTGCCTTGAGCTCGTGATCGTATGAGGTGGGCACGCCGTCAAGCTTGGGCATGCATTGCCCCAACGGTCTTGCCAGGGTTGTTACGCCAAAGGCGGCAGGATCTCGGACGGTGGCAGTAGCCGCGGGTCGCTCGGATCGACGTACTGCCGCACCGCGCTGGCGATCGCTTCTGCGAGTGCTCGCGATTCTTTGCATTTGAGATGCCTCACGAGGAGTTCGTTTGGACCGCTGGGAGGAGCGTTCGCATTGTTCGCGAGAACCATGAGAAGCTCTTCTCGTGTCAATAGGGCGGATTCCATTTTTTTGGCCTTTCCACCGGTCGCCTGGGTGAGTGGTTGGCAATCGGGAGTCTTCGACCCCGCGCTATCATTAGATTTCGGTTAGTCGAGGCTTCCAGGAGGTTTACCCTCTTGATCTCATATCGAACAAGAGGATTGCTGGTAAGTGAATAAAAGGCGAAACTACACTCAGAGAGACGAGCGATTCGTCTCGCATGTAACTTGCGATGGCTAAATCTAAGATCGAATGGACCGACGCCACTTGGAACCCGGTTCGGGGCTGCACAAAGATAAGCCCTGGGTGCAAGCACTGCTACGCGTCCGCATTTGCTGAGCGTTTCCGCGGAGTGCCGGGACATCCGTACGAATTAGGCTTTGACCTTCGGATCGTGCCGGATAAGCTTCTTGAGCCTTTGAAGTGGAGTGCGGCAAACATGGTTTTCGTCAATTCCATGAGCGACTTGTTTCATCCGGAAATACCGGATTCGTTCGTGATCCAGGTTGCGGAGGTCATGATGAGGGCTAACTGGCACACCTATCAAGTTCTGACGAAGAGGGCCGATCGACTGGAAAAATTGCTCTCTGGCCCCCTCAAGTTCGCTACGGAATCCCAGCACATCTGGTGGGGCGTCAGCGTCGAAGACGTGAAGCACGGGGTTCCCAGGATCGAGCGGCTCCGGAATACTCCCGCTGCGATCAAATTCCTTTCCGTTGAGCCCCTGTTGGAAGATTTAGGGGAAGTTGATCTCAGAGGAATCGACTGGATGATCGTTGGGGGAGAGAGCGGACGCGGTGCTCGACCTATAGAAGAATCTTGGGTACTCAATCTTCAAAAAGCATGTCGAAAGGACCGTATTCCGTTTTTCTTCAAGCAATGGGGTGGGGTGCATAAGAAGAAGACTGGACGCGAACTGCGGGGAAAGACGTATGATCAATTTCCAGCTACCAGTAATCCACCTATCCCTACGCGTGCTGAGCGCCAGGGGATCATGACGGAATTGCAGCGGAGATTGATCGAACCGCATGAGCTCCAGCAAATCTCGCACTAAACCGATAGCCGATGAGTCAACTCCGCTTTTTCCGGACCTTCCCAAGGTCGAAGGAAAGAAGACGCGAAGGTATAAACGGATCGATCAACTGATCTGGAGCGACCATAAGGCTCGCTTCATACAGTTATATCTCCGTTACTTCGTCCTGATAACAAAGCTCGGCGCATACATTGACGGCTTTTCCGGACCTCAATATCTCGACAAGCTGGAGGCTTGGACTGCGTCTCTAGTGCTCGCGAGCGAGCCAAAGTGGCTCAGGCGCTTCTATCTCTGTGAACTTGAACCTGACAGCGTCAGGTGCTTGGAGTCATTGGCGGCCAGTCAGCCAGTGCCAAGGAGCAAGTCCGGACGCAAGCTTCCGCGAACAGTGAAAGTAGTGCCCGGTGACTTCAATGAAACGATCGACGCGATTCTGTCAGCTGGCACAATTACGCAAAAAGAGGCCACCTTTTGCTTGCTCGACCAACGGACGTTTGAGTGTCATTGGAAGACTCTGGTCAAACTTGCCAGTTACAAGCAAGCACCCCACAACAAGATTGAGTTACTGTATTTCCTGGGAGTGGGATGGCTGCATCGGGCATTTTCTGGTCTCAAGAACGAAGAGATCCCTCTGAATTGGTGGGGACGGCCAGACTGGCGGGACC
>JALYIG010000024.1 GCA_030775885.1 Acidobacteriota bacterium
GAGCAACCTCAATCAAGCCGTTCAGGCAGCACCTCCACCTGCGCCTGCCAGTACAAACGAAACAGTGACAGTCACAAACGCCGCGCCAATGATGGCCACCGAAGACGCCGCGACCGCGCAGGTCATAGAAAATCAGTCCTATGCTTCCCTGCCCCTCACAACCATGAAGAGTAAGAAGCAGCCTTCCCTGCCGAGCCATCTTCCCACCGTCTCCACCATCGCGAACGCACAGCAGCAGCTTGCCATCGACGCCGCAGGGTCGCTCTACCGGAGCCAGGACGCAGGCGTCACCTGGCAGTCCATCTCCATTCAATGGACTGGACGCGCCGTCAAGCTGCAACTTGCTTCACCGACGGATGCACTCAAACTCGGAAGGAGCGCGGGCTCCACAGCCCCGGCAAAAGCGGCTCCCACAGCGCCTTCTCAGGCCGGCTTTGAACTCACGACAGACACCGGGAGTATCTGGACGAGCACAGATGGTCAAACCTGGAAACAAAAGTGACCCCCGCCCCGTCGACTACTTCGAGTTGCGTTCGATCGCCTTCAGCACCAGCTCCTTCGTCAGCAATTCCGGTAGCACGTCCGCCATGCCCGACGCCGCCGCCGGATACACCACGTAGGTCGGCACGCTAGCCCGCCCCACCGAAGCCAGCTTAGCTGTAATCGCCGGATCGCTATTCGTCCAATCCGCCTTCATCGTAACCACTCCACCCTTCAGCAGAGCGCTCTCGATCTCAGCCGTCTTCAGCACCACCCGCTCATTCACCTGGCAGCTCAAACACCACGCCGCCGTGAAGTCGATAAACACCGGATGCCCCGCCGCGCGAGCCGCATTCAAGGCCTCTTCCGAATAGGGAAGCCACACCACCTCGGTTCCATTCATCGCAAAACCCGGCTGCACTGCCGCGGCCTGCACCGCTCCAGCCCGCGCCGCCTTCCGGCCCTCAGTCAGAGGCACTGCCAGCGCCAGCGTGATCAGCACCACTGCCGCAAGTGCGCTGCCCCATCTCGCAGGCCATCGTCCCAGCGCCCATCCCGCAACCGACAGCAGCAGGAAGCAGCCCAGCAGCAGCGCTACCTGGTTCACTCCCTCGACCCCCGCGTACAGTTGCCCGTACACCCACGCCAGCCAGATCGCCGTCGCGAACAGGGGCACCGCCGTCAGTTGCTTCAACACTTCCATCCATCCACCCGGCTTCGGCAGCAGTTTCGCCCACGCCGGCTGCCAGCACAGAAGCACATAGGGAGCCGCCAGCCCCAAGGCCACCGCGGTAAACACCGCGAATGTAACACCCGCTGACTGCACCAGCGCGAATCCCACCGCCGCGCCCAGCAGCGGCCCCATGCACGGCGTCGCTACAACCGTCGCCAGCACGCCGGTAAAGAAACTCCCGGCATAACCTTGCTTCTGCGCAAGCTCGCCTCCCACGGAAGTCAGCGACAAGCCAAGTTCAAACTGTCCCGCCAGCGACAGCGCGAATAGAAACATGAACGAAGCCAGCACCGCGATAAACGCGGGTGATTGAAACTGGAACCCCCATCCCGCATGGCTGCCCGTCGCACGCAGGAGCAGCAGCAGCGACACAATCCCCCAGAACGACACCAGTATCCCCAGCGCATACACCAACCCATGCCGCCGCAACTCCCCGCGCTCCATTGTCGAACTTTGCAGCAGCGCCAGCCCCTTCAGAAACAGCACCGGAAATACGCAAGGCATCAAATTCAAAATCACGCCGCCCAGGAACGCCAGCCCAATCGCGCCCATCGCTGTGGTTCCAAGCTGCGCCCCAACCGCACGTCCAGCCGCAACATTGGCGACCTGCACTACCGGCGCACTCACGTCATACGCCACTGAGTCCGACAGTTTCAGCACCCCATGCAGTGTCGCCGGCAACGCCGTCAGATCCGGTGACCGCTTCACATACAGCCGCACGCCATCTCGCTGCGCTTCAATCTTCTGCTCAGCGGCATTGACAATCACATCCGCCGCATCTTTATCGAGCGGATAAAACTCCGCATCCGTCTCGCGTTTTCCATCCATCAGCATCAGCTCGAACTGCTGCGCGTCGCCCCGCACCGAAAACTTCATCCCCGCCGGCAGCGGTCCCGGGATCAGCGTCATCGCCTCGCCCAGTTTGCCGAGTTTCGGTTCCTGCTCAAGGCCCACCGCGCCCAGCTGAACCACAAGGTCGATACCCAAGTGCGCCTTGCCCGGCAAACAAACCTGCGCGCACACCAGCCACGTCACCTGCGCATCCAGATGCACCGGCCCCGGCTTCATCGCCGCCGCCGCCGAGATCGTCATTGGAAACGCGACTTCGTCTTCATAACCAAAGTCCATCAGCGGGCCCAGCGGGAGGCGCGACGGTATCGGAAACTGCATCGCCCCCGCCGTCATTCCCTCTGGCAGAGTCCACTCCACATGCGGCGGCTCACCCGAGTCGCCCGCGTTCCTCCAGTACACATGCCAGTGCTCGTCCATCGTCAGCACCAGCCCAACTTCCTGCGTTCCGCCCGGCGCTATTGCCGGCCCCAGCGACACCATCTCCGCCGTCAGGTGCGCCGCCTTCACCGGCCCCGGTCCCCCATCACCCACGACGTGACTCTGCGCGGCCGCCGCCAGGCATCCTCCCACCATGCACACCATCAGCAGCCACAGCCGTCTCTTGCGCACGATCTTCACTTCCTTCAATTGTAGTTCGTCGGCAATCTGCCTCGACGAGGTCTACATCCTGTTTCTGCGATGCTCGATCATGATGCAGCGGTCCATCACCACACGAATCCCACCCTCCTCCGCGCGCTTAGCCGCCTCCATATTCACAATCCCCTGCTGCACCCAGATATCCTTCAGCCCGAGCATCAGCATCTCGTCCACAATCGCCGGAATCAGCGATGGCACGCGAAACACATTCACCACATCCGGCTTAACCGGCAAGTCCGTCAGCGACGCGTAACTCTTCTCTCCCAACACTTCCTCAAGCGACGGATTCACCGGATAAATCTTGTATCCATGCTGCTGCATGTAAGCCGAAACATAATGACTAGGCTTGCTCGGATTATCGGAAAGCCCCACCACCGCTATGGTCCTCCCCTTACCATCGCCTAACATCTCATCGATCACTTCAGGTTCATTCATCCCAAGTCCTTACGTTGTAACCGCAGTTTGTTTGTCACTCCGCCGTCTTTGGTTGTCATTCCGCAGCGCAGCGGAGGAATCTGCTTCTGTCTCCTACGTATGCCACGCGCCCAGCAACCGTCGCAGCACAATCAACTCGCCCACATGATACGCATTATGGTCCGCGATCAGCAGCGCCTCGCGCAGCAAGTTCTGCCCAGTCCCCCACAGGAAAGGCTTGGCCAGGTCCGCACCCGGCTTCAGAATCAGCATCTTGAATTTCTCGCGATCATCCTTCACCGCCGCAATCGACCTGTCCCACGCATCCACAGACTTCGGCGCGGCATCCTTCGGCCAGTAATCCTCCGGCCACTTCATCGCGTGATATCCACCCGTTGGCGGCGCAGAAAAATCCAGAATGTCCTTCTGCGCAATCCGGATATGCTCCACAATCTGCCATGCAGAGTACGGCAACCCTGCCGGCACCGCCCCGCGCAACTCCACCGGAAAATCTTTTACAGCATCGTCAAACGTCGCATGCGCCTGCCCTTTATCCAGCAAAGCCACCAGTTGTGCCCGCAACTCCTCGCCTTCATTTGTCTGCTTCTTGTCTTCTGCCTTCGCCATCGCACACACTCCCACCTTCATTTCGATGCGTCAAGTCGTCCGAAGGCTCAGCTACGGCACATCGTCATCCTCAATCGCCGCCGGAACGCCACCCTCCCGCCGCATCCGCAGATATCCACGAATAAACGGCTCCAGGTCGCCATCCAGAACCTTGTCCACGTCACCCACCTCAACGCGCGTCCTCAGATCCTTCGCCATCCGATACGGTTGCAACACGTAGCTCCGGATCTGCGACCCAAACCCAATCTCCAGCTTCGAGTCCTCGATCTTTCGCGTAGCCGCCTTCTTTTTATCCAGCTCATACTCGTATAACTTGGACCGCATCATCTTCATCGCACGGTCTTTGTTCTTGTGCTGCGAGCGCTCGTTCTGACAGCCCGTCACCAGCCCCGTCGGAAGATGCGTAATCCGCACCGCGGAGTCGGTCGTATTCACATGCTGCCCACCCTTGCCACCCGAGCGGTAAGTATCGATGCGCAAGTCTTCCACCTTGATGTCGATCACAATCGTGTCGTCGATCTCCGGGCTCACAAACACGCTGGCAAAGCTCGTATGCCGCCGCTTCGCCGAATCGAACGGAGAAATCCGCACCAGCCTGTGGACGCCCGACTCGCCGCTGATCAGCCCATACGCAAACTCGCCCGTAATCGTAAACGTGGCCGACTTGATGCCCGCCTCGTCGCCATCCTGAATCTCGTTGATCTCCGTCTTGAATCCCTCGCGCTCCGCCCAGCGCAGATACATCCGCATCAGCATCTCGGCCCAGTCCTGGCTTTCGGTCCCGCCTGCCCCAGGGTGCACCGTCATAATTGCATTCAGAGGATCGGTATCGCCCGACAGCATCGTCTTCGATTCCAGCTTTTCGGAAAACTCCACCAGCGCGGGAATCTCGCGCTCCAACTCCGGCTCGACCGCCTCGCCTTCCTTCGCCAATTCGAAGTAAGCCTCGATGTCGTCCTGCCGCCGGGCCAGCTCCGCATCGTCGGCCAGCAGTGTCTCCAGCCGTTTGCGTTCCCGCATCAACGGCTGCGACTTCGCCCCGTCCGCCCAAACCGCTGGATCGGAAATCTTTTCTTCAATAACCGCTAGTTCGCGCTTCAGCCGGGCCGAGTCAAAGATACTCCCGCAGCTCGCGAACCCGCTCGCGCACCGGGGAGTATCGGTATTCCAGATCATCAATCATTAAGCCAGTTTACCTTGCTCACTGGTCCTCGACATCATCCGCCCGATCATCGACGCAATTACCCCAAATACGGCTGCGACAATGAGGGATAAGGTCAGGTGAGAGAACCCCGAATCGAGGGTATTTGCCAGGCCGAACGCCCGCGCATCCGTCCATCCGCTACGCTGATACTCCCCCCACAGCACCACATACGCGGGAGATGGCGGAGCAATAAAGAACTCAATCACGAACCCCGCTGTCACCGCAATCGTCGCGCACACTCCAGCACTGATCACCGATGCAAGGACGCCTGCCCAACTCGATTGCAACGCCCGAGCCGCTCTCCAGCCAGCAAAACCCCACAGAAGGAACGTGGTCAGCATTACGCTGATCTGCAACGCCGCGCCGGTTGGGCTCCGGAACAATCCAGACTCAAAGGTGAGGCCCGTGACATCCACTAGCGCCGCAATCAGACCAATCGGTAAGGCGTTTCGCAGGACAACGTCCCACCAAGGACCATGGGTTCTGGCGATCCACACAAACGCAACTGCATAGATCACGAGAGCGCAAACCGGCTCCAACACATACACCAGAGAACCATGCTGCAACCACAACTCGGGGTAACGCCGCACAGCCACGGCAATCATCAGCAGACTAGACACCACAAGTAGCAGCAGACCCAACCCGATAGCCCCCCTTCGAACCATGGCATAGCCCTCCTGGATTCAACTCTCAGCAACCAACCTTTCCGCGCCTCCATGCTACGGCATTCCCTACTGGATCCGCACCTTCACCCACCCATGGCTCACACACCGCACACCAGTACGTCGACCGTGCCTGCTCCCCTTGCTTCCGCATCATCACCTTCGCCCCGCACCGCCGGCACTCCTGCCCCTGCCGCCCATACACCCACAGCCGCTCTTCCTTGCTCATCGAGTGCGTCGTTCGTCGATTCCCCGCATACGTGACAATCCCATCGCCCGACCCGTCCAGCACATTCGCCTTCATATACCGCAGCGAAAACTCCATCATCTTCTCCATCTCAGCGCGAGTCACCGTCCGCATCGCGCGCCACGGATTCACCCCTGCCGCAAATGCCACCTCGCTCTTATAAACATTTCCCAACCCGGCCAGCACCCGCTGATTGAGCAGGACAACTCCCACTTCAGCTTGGGGGTTGTCTTTGGCATAAGCCTCCAACCGCGCCACCCCGCCCTGCACCGTAAACTCGCCGGCAAGCACATCCGGCCCCAGCTTCGGCACTTGCCCACTGCGCTCAAGCGTCCGTGCCGTGTGAAACTCCGCAATCTGCGCGTTGAATAGCACCGCCTCCCATCCGCTCTCACCGCC
>JALYIG010000025.1 GCA_030775885.1 Acidobacteriota bacterium
GTGCTCGGGCTGTCGTGCCCGATGACGACAGCCACGGCTCCCCTCACCAGAGCCTGGGCGGCACCTTCAGAAATGAAACCCGGCCGATATATAACGTTCGGTCGCTTGATTTGCGCCAACTCCATCGCATAGTCCGAATTCCCCACCTCTCCGCACACCACAATGTTCTCGCTATCCGGGAAAACGTTCATCAAACAATCGATCTTCTTGTACGCAGCGATGCGGCCAAAGACTACGAAGTAACGCTCCGGCAGGCCACCCGCCAGGCCCGGTGTTGCGGTGTCGCCCAGCTTGCGATACAGCGGATGGGGCAGGTAGTGGCTTCTTGCAGTACCGCCGCGCTTCACGACTTCCGCGCCGGAATGCACGAAGACGCAGTCAAACAGCCCTTCGTATCGATCCACCAGCCAGCGGGCGAGCGAGGTGCTGTTCGCGCGCGTCGCGTGCGGATAGTGATTGTGTCGAATGAACGCCATGCGCCGCGTGATCAATTTCATGGCGGCGGCTTTCAGCAGAAGCCTGATCACTCCGGACGCTGATACGCGCCGCGTCCTCTTTGATATCAGCGCGTTTTCCTCCCAGCTGACAAGGACCAAGTCGATACGTGGGAGAGTGCCCGTGAGGAGCCCCAGAACGCGCGATTTCGTGCGGAGCTTCTCTACCTGGCCGAAAGCAGCAAGGATTTCCTGCATTCGCTGCGTGTACGCATTCGCGACCCAATATTCTGGAAGAAAGGCGATGGTTGGCCGTATCAAGTTGCGTTTCGACGCAGCAAAGTCAGAATGCATGCGATTCTACATATTGCAGTCGGACCGTGAATTCAGCCGGTCTTCCCACAGTGCGAGTGGTAGCACCACGAAGCATAACTGAGCACGACCGATTCCCGCAAAATTCCACTAGACTCACAAGAGCGCGAGGTGGTGAACCTGCGCTGGAGTTGCGAGAGGCCGGAACCTCAGCGAGCGGATGACCTGCTACAGGATTTGCGTCTATTCAACGCTTCTGTCCGAATGCCCTATGCAGACGCTCGCTTGAAGGAGCGGGGCATCGACAACCGCTGGCGCCGGCGGACATACTGCTCGTCAGCGCCAGCGGGTCCCAACTCGCTACTTGGGTTCGGTGACTTTATAGATTTTTGTCTCGGGCGCGCCTTTCATGAACGGCTTCAGCCGCTCGAGAATAGCTTTGTAGGCGGGAGATTTTAGGAATGCGTCCAGATCCTCTCGGCTGCTCCACACGCTAACTGAACCCGTCGCAAGAGAGGTTGGGTCGGCGAAGAAGGTCACGGACTCGCAACCCTTCGCTGCCTTATAGACCTTCCGAGCATCCGTGCTGACGGCAACCAGCCCCTTCTGCTGCGCCTCCGCGCTTGTCGGCGTCAGCGTCACGATACGAAGCACTTCTTCCGCGGACGCCGGCAACGACATCCCTAAGAGCGACGGCAATATGAGAAGCGCTAGAACTCGTGTCCGGGCATACGCGCTCACTTTGTTCATAAGATTCCCCTTTTTGTTGAATGATGCACACGACCAACGTTGTTTCTTTATCTTCGTTGGTCATCCCGTCGGCAGTATACGCCGACGAGGTTCTGGGCGTTACCTGGTCATCCGTGCGGCAACGATCCTCAATCGTGACCACCACAAGATGGACACCTGGGCGGCGATGACTTCGCGGTCTTCCTTCGAAGTCCACAATGTATACAAAGCTGTTGGGCTGTTCTCTCGGCTTGTTTCTCACCTCTACTCCACTCTTCGCCTCGCCAGGCGCTGAGCGAAGTGGCGAGGAGAACGCTCTGCCTGCAGTTCGTGGGTACTCGGTGGAAGCCTGGGCGAAGGGAACCGCAGAGTTCAACAATCCCGACTCGATCGACTTTGACCGCGGACATGTTTGGGTCGGCTACCAGAACGTGACCAGCAAGAGCGGCGGTGACGGCAAGTCCAGCACAGTGGTCGAGTACAATTCAGACGGGCGCCTGCTGCGGAAGTTCGCTGTGCCCGGTCTTGCGATGGTCTGCGGATCGATCCGGTTACTCACCGGGTTTGGGCCTCTTCGAATGAAGACGTCAATCCCGGCCTCGTTTCCATTGACCAGGCATCGGGCAAGATCACCACCTATTCGTTCGACCCGACCGTCCACGGTGGCGGGTTCGACGATATGGCGTTCCTGAATGGCAAGATGTTCATCGCCGCCTCGAACCCGACCCTCGACGCGGGCGGCGTGAACGTCTTTCCTGCCGTTGACGCAGTCACGTTCGATGGGGCCAGAGTAGTGCTCACCCCGGTGTTAATGGGCAATGGGAGAGCCACCGATACGATGTCGGGCAAGGCGGTCACCCTGAACGAGGTGGATCCGGACTCGCTGTCCATCGATGCAACCGGCAGGCTCGTGCTTGTCAATCAGGCAGGTTCCGAGCTGGTCTTCATCGCGAATCCCGGGACCCGCTCCCAGACTGTCTCACGCACGTTGGTCGGCACGCAGTTGGAGGACACTGTCTGGATCAAGCCGGCGCCAGGAGGCCGTTTACTGGTGGTCGACGGGAAGACCAACACCATTTACTCGGTGAAAACGAAGTTCACTCTTGGCACGATTTATACCGAGACTCCGGACGATTCCGGGGTATCCGGCTTTGTGGGAAGTGTGGATCCGGCGACCGGTAACATCAAACCGGTCGTGATCGGGTTTGGTAAGGCTACCGGTCTGGTCTTCGTACCCGGGGGGGACGGCGACGAGTAAGAACCATCACCATGCAGCCGCGTGAGCTACACGCAGATTCTGGCGACGTAGCGATCAGCATAGATCACCATTGAGCCGTGCTCGCCCTTGCGAACGTTGGCGCCGAGTATCTATCAGCCTCGGTGAACCGGGCCTTTGGTCAGTAAGATGTGCGCTGCATGATTGAATTCCCGTCTAGATGTTTGAATTCAAAGCGATAGAAATGGTGTGGGAAGGTGTCGAGATTGGTGACCTGGTGTGCACCTCCGCGATCCGGTCCCATGGGCAGGGCCGATGGCCGGCCACTCTCGAGAGCACGCGGTAGATCTGCCTGCCGTTGCGCCATAGCGGCGCTGACATCTGAGGGTAATTTAATCCCTTCGATAGTTTTGGAGTTCACCTCGAAATTCCTCCCATACTCCCACTCCGCCCCGCTCGCCAAATGATTCTTGATCCTGGGCTGCGCTGCATCGTAAATGAACACTGAGGCGAGTCGGTGGATGTGCAGATTCTCAGTTTCCCCCGGTTGTACAGTGACTTCGATCACCCGGACGTGATCGTCTTCGTACAACACCCTGTGGTTCTTTGGCGCCGCATTCACCGCATCCAACGGGTCCGTTGAACCCACGGATTTCTCAGAGGCGGACACCGCGATTCCCGCAAGGAAAGCGGCTAGAACGACCAGACCGACGTGGACAAATTTCATCTGAACCCTCCAATATCGAATCGAGGCTAGCGGAGACGCCGGGGAGTGAGCCACGGTCGCTGCCGCCCGGGGCTGTTGCCCGTGTTGTGAATCTCGCGCATCAGCTCGTTCGCAGGCATCGTTACATGTAACAGCTCTCAACCGCCGTGCCGTCTGCCTTTAACCGCGCGGTCCCACCGGCCCGCAAAGCCAAAAACATCCTGGGTCAGCAACCCTGATGAGGTAAGTGACCTTCCGGCCTTCCCCATTAAGATGCCAGTCGTAGGACCCTGATGCGATCTGCATCTTCCCCGCTGCTCGCAGCGCCTGAACCTGCTCGAGGAGCTCATCGAGGCGGCAGCTCGCCTGGATGTGCAGTGCGAAGACGTCGCGGAAGTCGGCTTCTTTATCCGGGCCTGCGGGCGCTCGGCGGCTCTTGCTTTTGTTCTTAGCAGCCACTACAGAAGGATAAAGACGGTTCGGGATTGCAACCCATCGGGGGAACCCTGAGTCAGCGGGCCGAGATATCCATCCCGCTTGCAGCAGTGGTTTCTGAACGCTCGGGGAGCGTGTCTGCAAACCGGGCCGCTGCGTCAGGATCCGCCTGCGCGCCCGGTCGGAGGCGCCCCCGCCGTGAATAAGAAGGCTACGGCGGGAACGCGTTGTGGTCCGTTACCGACCTGGTCGGCCAGTCGTCATCTACCAGCGTGTTCCCCTAATCACCTGTCGTGGTCGTCATCCCAGTGCGGGTTCCACTTCCGGCCGGTGTACGCATAATGGCAGCGATTCCCATCCGAGTCGCATACCCAACGCCCCCGATGGCGATAGAGTTTGTTTTTATAGTGTTCCGACTTGCGCCAGCAGTTGTCACCGTCCCTGTCGCAGGTGACACGCACACAATGACGGCCATCCAAATCGCAGCGTTCGTATGTGCGAGCAACGGCCGGCTTTGAAAGAAAAGCAGGCATCGCCACCAATAAGGACGTAGCGAGAAGCATGGGCCTGGAATTGAATAACATGTTTGGCCTCCACATGTACCATCGGTCTGTTTCAACAACGCAAGCGAGAGCCTTTCGTTCCGCAACGGCACGGGTTTCGGGTGCGCTGTCGGCGGCCCGCAGCCAAGTAAGACCACGGTAGTTGGGCTTCGCCCGATCTGGACACTGTCGCTGAAGAGTCCGCACAGCATCGCGGTTCGGTCATATGGGCCTCGGCCACAGCTCCCTGTGCGGAGGTAACTTATGTTACACGTGCCGGCGAAGGAGCGGAGGGGGAGGCCCCAGAGGTCCCGTCCAGAAGCTACGCAGGCCAGGGGCCCAGCGTCCCGTGCGCTTTATGCGATGTGCCCCTCACTCCGTGCCAACGCGACGGCAGGTCAGCGCGCGCTTCAGGCGCGAGAGGCCCGCGCCGTGCCCCTTCACCGTGGCGATGGCGATCTTCTTCGCAGCCTTGACAATAACGACCTTCGATTTCAGTTCGGGAGGGCCGCCGCGCGTTCGCGGCACGAGATCGCCTTCAATGCTTCAACGGTCGGCACCTTGAGCACGATGCGATGCCGATCCGAACCTTGCCTTGTCAAGCATCGGTACACACACAATAGAGAGTGGCTGTCTCTCAAAACAGCCTGCCGGTACGAGCCTCGCTCGTACGTCTGGATCAGTCTGAGAGTGCTGCACCGATCAATTCTATCGTTTGCGTCAGCCTGGCTCATACACTGCATACAACCAGGTCTTCCTACTAATTAGACTAACTTTTGCGTTCGGCTCTGTAGAGGCTCGGACTCCAGAAAAAATCGTCTGACGTCGGAGGATCACCATAACTTCTGACGGCGTACACGCCGCCCATCTGACCATCACCGACAACCCCAAGTATTCGTATGTAGCCCACGAGCCATTACGGAAGCTTCGTTCGGCCTCGCCCCTTCTGAGCACACGCCAGTTCCTAACAGTTGCAACTATGCGCGCAGCAGCCGGGAGGCACTCAAAGCTCGCTTGTATCCGAGCCAAGGGGCGCCCGACTCGCGTCATATGAGACCAGCCTGTTCGATTAATTATTACCGGTCCCAACTCCTGATGATCGTCAGTTATGCGGACGAGTAACAATGAACAGTAATTGGACAGGATCGCGGCTGACACGGTACTCGTTACGCGGGTATTAGTGATCTTTCCAATCACCCAGATTCGGAGGGTCATTCATATGTGTGAACAGATCACCCCGGCTTTGGGCCTTTCCGATCTTGCAACCTGGCAGGAGGAACGGGAACTTAACGATGATCGCGCATTGATCGTTTAGGTTTACAACCACTCCTCCGTCGGGGATCGGCTCGACGCGATGGATATGCGCATGGTCCCACCCAAACTGCGCGGTCGCGGCTGGCGCTTCCGGGGCGCCGACACTCGGACCTCGACGCGGCGACAGTGCGGAAGCTCGTCGGTCAGCCTCTTCGTCGGCTTCGATGCGACGGGCCGCGGCGCGTTCAGCCTCTTTCGCCCAATCAATAGCGATGGGCGCGGTATTTTCTGGCTCAGTGGGTTCCGGCGTTTTGGGCAGCGCCGCGCCTTGTACACCTTCTCGCGCCGTCTCCCGTTTTGTAGGCGAAGGCGCGTGCAACTTCTCCGCCTCAGCAAATTGCTGTGGCTGAATCGGCTCCAGGAAGGCTATGGTTGTTGAGAACTCATCGCCCGGCGTTTGCAAAAACGGGCGGCGAAGGTTCGGAAAGAAAAGAACCCCGAGTACATGCACTCCCAAGATCGCGATGAACACGGCGAGACGCGCCCGGCGCGATGTCCCAGCATGCCGCGCCCCTGACCGGTGAGGGGACAGCGAGCACCTCTGCATTGCGCGCCCACTCAAGTCGCAGGTGCCTGGTTCGGCGTACAGGCGATGGAGTTATCGCACTTGCCGGAGACGCATGTTCTCCTTCGCGCGCTGCCACCATACATATGGTACTAGAACAAACACCAGGGTGGCCGCGGTACGCGTGGCTGGTGACAGCACACTCGACGCGCTGAATCCGATACCTGCAGACAGTTCGCCCTTTGGAGCCGTCATGGGCCAATCAAGGCCCGCATTCGTCAATGCGCCGATAATGCCGATGACGATGGTACCGATAACGGGCCAGACTATCGGAACGCGCTGTCGGCCTGCCAGAAAGCAGGACGTCCCAGCCACAACCAACGGCGAGAGCCAGACGGCCACAGTCAGGAAGATCGTCCGAACGAATCGCAGGCCGCCTGATGTCGCCGGCAGCACACCCAACGCGTGGTACGCGAACTCGAAAACGCCCGCCAAAAGAAATAAAGAGCCAAAAAAGAAAACGGGAAGGGTGATCAAGGGAAGTACGCCGAACGCCACCCCCGGCCAATTGGTTGCCCAGGATCGCAGCTCGCTGTGCGCAAGTATGTTCTCAACCAAGAGATCGTCTGTTCCGAGACGCGCCGACGCTCGAGCTTCACTCTCTTCAATCGAACCGCCAGCGGCCATGAACTCGCCGACAAGGTCATTTGAATGACACTGGAGCTCAAAGATTGTCCGCCGCACATGTCGCGGGGCGACCCCGCCGCGAAGGAGCCGCTCCGCTAGTGAGGAAAATCGCTCGTCATGCATGACCGGCGCCCTCCAAGGCTGCTTCGACCCCGCCGGCGACGCGGCGCCAATCTTCGGTTAGTTGTTCTAGTCTTCGACGTCCTTTGGCCGTGACTGTGTAGTACACGCGCGTACGACCGGAGACGGTCTGCCGACGCCCCCGTAACAAACCGCGCGTCTCCAAAGTGTGCAGGGCCGGGTAGAGCACACCCTCGCCAACCGAGATCGCCTCGCGGGTCACCTCGCGAATAGCCCGAGCGAGTTCGTATCCGTACATCTCCTTCTTCGCGAGGAGCCGCATCACCAGCAGCTCGGGCACGCCGGACATGAACGAAGGACTTTGGACCATGGCTCAGCCTCCATACCTCGTGACGCGAGGTATGATAGTGCGAGTCGCCGCCAATGCAAAAGTTCCATTGAGAGTAGGTCGGCGGCCCATCCACTGCCGCCGATCCCCTAACCGATAGAGCCGTCGGCGCCAGCGGGACAGATCGCGCCCGTCCAAGCGCATGCATCCCATGTCGGCACCGCCAAGATCTAGAGTTCTGCGGTCTTGCAATCGCGAAGGTGGCAAGATTCTCTCTGTTCATAGCGTACGGAGCGTTCCACCTGTTCTCGACATGATTGAGAAACATCTGTCGCCCGAGCGATCACGGATCGTGTGCACTGGTTCACGGGCAATGCCTCAGAAGCGAAGCGAGCAGTGGACCTCGGATGCTTTTTCTCGATCAACGCCCAGATGGCCAGTACCGAGCGCAACGTTAAGAT
>JALYIG010000026.1 GCA_030775885.1 Acidobacteriota bacterium
CTTCTGTCAGTTCCGAGGGGTGAAGGTGATGTGCGGGCCGCGCGGACTCAAGGGAGAGCCAGACCATTTGTTCCGCAACAACGGTGACGGAACCTTCACGGACGTTAGCGCCGCCGCCGGCGTTGGCGATAAGTCGAACTACTACGGACTGGCCTCAATCTTCATCGACGTGAACAACGATGGCAAGGTCGATTTGTTGGTTGCCGACGACTCAACGCCAAATTATTTGTATCTCAACGAGGGAAACGGGACTTTCGAGGACGCGAGCTTCGCTTCAGGCTATGCGTTGAACGAAGGCGGTCGAGAGACCGCATCCATGGGCATAGCGGCTGGAGATATCGGCCATAAAGGCAGGATCGACGTCTTCAATACCACTTTCTCGGACGACTACAAGCCTCTCTATCAAAACGATGGGGACGCTAACTTCACCGACGTAAGCTACCAGATGGGGATCGCTGAGGCGACGATCCCCTTCCTTGGCTGGGGTACTGCGTTCCTTGATTACGACAACGATGGATGGCTCGATCTTATCGAAGCCAACGGACATGTCTATCCGGAAGTGGACAAGACAAATTGGGGTACGAGCTGGCAGCAGCGTCCCTTGCTGTTCCACAATGTCGCTGGCAAGCTCGAATTGGTCCCGGCGGTTGAGGGAACCGGCCTTGCGAAACTTGGGGTGGGACGCGGCATGGCGTTTGGCGACCTCTTCAACGACGGCAAGATCGATGTCGTCATCAACAACATGGACGGCACGCCCTCGTTCCTGCGCAACGTTTTTATTGGAAAAAACCATTGGATCGAGATGAAGCTGATCGGCGGCCCGAAAAGCCCGCGCGATGCGATTGGCGCCACCGCCTACGTGACGGCGAATGGGTTCCGTCAACGAAGCGATGTGGTGAGCGGCGGCAGCTTTGCTTCCTCCTCGGACCAGCGTTTGCATTTTGGTCTGGGAGAGGCGACGACCGTGCAAGTAGTAGAGATCCATTGGCCCAGTGGTGCAGTTGAACAGGTAAAGCTGCCGGGAGTGGATTCGATCTTCACTGTGCAGGAAGGCAGCGGAGTATGCAAGAGCGAGAAGAAAATGTAGTCGCTTCTCAAACTTTTGATGGATGCGTGAAGTAGCCAGAAGCAGTAGAGTGCCATTTGCAGATGATCAAATTACACCGCATCTATAGGGTCGTTTTCGGTCTGGCAATCGCCGGAATTGCAGTTGCCGGGTTGGCGCGGTTTTCTTTGCCCAAGGCTCAGGCGAGCGAAGATGAGGTGGCCGCCCGCCACGCCTACAGTCAGAAGGCCGCACAAAACTATGACTTTCATTTCGGGGAGAGCGCTCCCTTCCTCCCCTCCAACGCCACGACGGATACTGGCGAGTTTATCGATCCAAAGACATTTCCAACGGCCAGCTATTGCGGACACTGCCATCAGGAAGCACACCAGCAATGGCGGCAATCGGCGCACGCGAATTCCTTCCGGGCGCCGTGGTACGTGAAGAACGTCAACCTGCTGATGTCCGCGAAGGGGATCGAGTTTGCGCGCCATTGCGAAGGCTGTCACAATCCCATCGCTCTAACCTCCGGCTCGATGACCAAAGGTATTCCGCAGAAGCGCCCGGCCGACGACGACGGCATCACCTGCTCCGTCTGTCATTCAATTCAGAAGATGGATTTGCGCGGCACCGGCAGCTATGTCATGGGACAGCCAGCGGTCATGGTCGATGAAGATGGCAAGCCAATCGTGGGCAAGGTGAGCGACGCGGAGATACTGGCGCATCTGGATCGCCACAGCAAGGCGGTGATGAAAGACATTTACCGCACACCGGAGTTCTGCTCCGGCTGTCACAAGGCGGCGCTGCCCAAAGCATTGAACGACTACAAATGGCAGCGCGCAATCTTCCTTTCCGATGAGTGGCAGATGTCTTCCTTCGCGAAGCAGTCGCCGCTGCCCTTTTACGTGAAGGATTCAGTCTCGACATGTCAGACCTGCCACATGGGAAGAGAACCCCTGACTGTTCCTGATCCCGGGGCCAAGAGCGGCAAGTTCGCCTCGCACCGCTGGCTGGGTGCGAACACCATGATTCCGACCTTCTACAAATACGATGAGCAGCTTCAAAAGACGATAACCTTCCTGCGGAATGGCGTCTTCAGCGTGGATATCTTTGGCATTGAAATGCAACAGGCAGAGGGCCTGATTGCTCCCCTCGGCACCCAGCCCTTCTCGCTCGGGGTGGGGGATGCGGTCACTGTGTCAGTGGTGATTCAGAACAAAGGAATCGCACACAGTCATGTGCCGGAGCAACGCGACATCTATGAATCCTGGGTGCAGTTCACCGTGAAGGACGACACCGGGGCAATTGTCGTGGAGAGTGGATTTCTGAAACCGGATGGTTCGCTGGATGAGCGTGCGCATAGCTTTACGAATCGTCTCATCAACAGCCAGGGTACCTTGAATGGGTTGCACGAGGTCTGGTCAAACCGGGTCGTCGCGTATAACAACACCATCCAGTCGGGCCGCTCCCAGATCGTGCGATACCAATTCCGGGTTCCGGTTTCCATGTCGCGGGGCGCGCTGTCGGTGACGGCGCAGATTAACTATCGCCGGTTCAATCAGCGCTTTATCGACTTCGGGATGGGCAAGCACACCGCTGAGCCCGTGGTCACGATGGCGTCGAAGACCCGCATTCTGCGGATAGGCCTGAACGACCCCGAGGCTCCAGACCCCGCGGATAACAAGGATTGGATGCGCTGGAACAACTTCGGCATCGGACTGCTCGATGCCCAGCAGTACGGGGAGGCGGCATATGCGTTCGAACGCGTGGCACAGCTTCGCCCGGACTATGCCGATGCCTATACAAACATCGCGCTCGCCGATTTCCAGTGGGAAAAATATTCCGATTCACGGAAGAACCTGGAGAAGGCGTTGACTCTTAGCCCGGACAACGCGCGCGCCCTCTACTACCTCGCACTGGTCGAGCGGAACCAGGGAAACCTGGACGGCGCAATCGCAGACCTGAAGAAAGTTGCTATGAAGTTTCCTGACTCGCGAGACGCCCATCGCGAGCTTGGCTTCTCCTTCTACCAGCAGCACCAATACGAAGCCTCGCGCATGGAGTACGAGCGGCTTCAAGCGATCGATCCCGACGATCTTGCCGCCCATTACAACCTTTCCATCCTGTACCGCAGACTTGGGATGAAGCAGCAGGCCGCTGCCGAAGCGGCTACCTTTGCCGACCAGAAGGACGATCCGACCGCGAACACCTACGCCCTCGAATACATTCGCAATCACGATGAGATCGCCGCCGAGAGCGTCCCTTGGCACGTGCACACGGATTTGCGGAAGGTCGAGCCCCTTGCCTCCACAGAGACACATTGATCGGTCGAAACGGCTGGTCCTCGCTGTTCTTCTCAGTGCGCTGAGTGTCGTAAGCTCTGCTAGGGCTCAGGAGCGGCAGCCAGGGAGCGAGGAATTTCGTGACAAGGGCTGCACCCACTGCCATGCGATCGGCGGGGTTGGCGGTTCCAAGGGTCCGGCGCTTGACGGTGTCGGCAGGCGCTTGAAAGTTGCGACTATCCGAACGCAGATTCTTGCGGGCGGTCTCAACATGCCAGCTTTCGGCAACGCGCTGAGCAAGAATGAAGTGGACGCGTTGGTAAAGTATCTGCACCGATGCCGCCAACGGCCCCCTGCATCGTGATGAGGGCACAAAGCAGACCGATTTCTAAGTCGAATCCGTCGCAACTTCCGCCAGATCTTTCCTCGTCTCCTTCCGGGGCTTGCTCTGGAGGTCGTTGAGAGCCCCCTTCGGCAGTCCCGTGGTCTGCCGCACGATGAGGCGAGTAGGAATGCGGCTATGCGATGGCTTTTGAATCTCCGGAAACTGCAGATACGCGAGAAGATTCGTAACGGCCGCTTGTGCCAGGTCCTTGCAACCCATCCGGATCGTGGTGAGCGGGGGAATGGTGTACTCGGCCAGGTGCACATCGTCGAACCCAATGAGGGAGAAGTCATCCGGCACTTTCAGGTTGGCTTCGAACAGGGCATGCTGAACTCCGATGGCAGTCATGTCATTCGAGCACATGATTGCAGTGGGCCATTCGTGTAAGGCGAGTATCTTCTGCATCGCATCGCGGCCCCCGTCCAGCGTGTGGTCGCCTTGAATAAGCCATGCTGAATTGGGCTTGATCCCAGCCATACGAAGACAGCTAAGAAATGCAGACTTGCGTGTCATGGCCGAGTGCAGGTTCAATGGACCGCTGATAAACCCAATCTTCCGGTGTCCGAGGACCGCGAGGTGCTGAACACCTTCATGGATACCTTGCGCATAGTCCACCGACAAAATAGTGTTTCCCGGCCGTTCTTTTCCCACATCAATCGAGGCGACCGGTATGTCATCGGTCGCAAACCGGACCAGAAAATCATCCTCGATGCCAAATGTCATGATCGCGACGGCGTCCACTTTCCGTTCCAGCATGCGACGCACGCAGCGTTCCATCTTCTTCGCGTCGTGATTCGTCGATCCGATGAGGATTTCGTACCCTTTCTCCACGGCCACATTCTCGAATTCCTGAATCAGTTCAGGGAAGAATGGATTCGTGATGTCTGAGACGATCAGGCCCAGCAGCTTGCTCACACCCGAGACTAGAGCCCGGGCTTGGGTATCCGGGAAATAGTCGAGCTCTTCAACCGCTTTCCACACGCGCGCTACAAGTAAGGGATCGACGCTTGGGACGTGATTGATGGCCCGAGACACCGTAGCGATAGAGACGCCGGCGCGCATAGCTACGCCACGCATGTCCATCTTCGCCGGCCTTCCGCTCTTCGTAGAACTTTTCATAGGCCCAGTCCTCAGGGGGAGCCCAATTATGACAGGCATGTGCCTCGCTGCGCTCTGACGTCTTCACCCCCACTGCTTCTTTGTGCGGTCGCGAAGCAGGTGAAGCCGTTGTGGAGGAGCCGCATTGCTAGACGCAAACCGTTCTCCAAGTTATCTGCAAAGTCCAACCACTCGCCTGGCGGGTAAGCGCTGTCTAGTCAACAGCCGATAGGAACATTGTTCCACAGAGCGTCTCCCAGCACGCACCCAGGATTTCGCGCATTCTGGTCGCTATTCGCCCACAAATAGGCAAAACTTGTTGGAATACTAGTCTGTTTATAGTTCTAGACCAGTATCCATCTAAAGTTGCAATTATCCTTGACAACTCCCGATGCGCATCCCTATAGTCCGACAATTGGTATCCCGCTTTGAGAAAACGCTTACCGGACTCAGAGGATAAGTCAATGAAATCTGTGCGATTCCTGGGAGTAGAGAAGCCTGTCGCGGTTTGTGTTTTATTGCTGACAGCGTTCGCGGCATATGGGCAGATCAACTCTGGATCGCTCGCCGGGACGGTCACGGACCCACAGGGCAACGTGGTATCCGGAGCGGTGGTGACGATCGTGGACGCCCAATCGGGGACTACTTACACCGCTACCACTTCGGGTACAGGTTTCTACGTGATCCCCGCCGTGCGACCGGGCACCTATAACGAGACGGTGACGGCCGCAGGTTTCGAGACGGCCAGCACGAGCAACATAACCGTCTCGATAAGCACACGTGCTGCCCAGGATGTGCAACTCAAGGTGGGGTCGACTAACGAGGTGGTTCAAGTCATGGCCAATGGGCCGAGTCTGGACACGGAATCCTCCGATATAGGGACGGTATTAGGCTCGCAACAGGTGCAAGAGCTTCCTTTGAGCGTTGGCGGAGCCTTTCGATCGCTACAAAGTTTGAGCTTTCTTGCTCCCGGGGCCGTCGGGCCGGGCACCAATGGCGGGACATTTCAATCGAAAATTGCAGGCGGCCAAACTCTGGGAAGCGAGTATCTGATCGACGGAATCAGCACTTACCGCTCCGAGAACGGATCAGGAAATGTCGACCAGACAACTCCCTCGGTTGAATCGATCGAAGAGTTCCGAATCGAGACTTCTTCATTGCCGGCTGAGTTCGGTCGTACCACCGGCGGCGTCGCCAACTTCAAGACTCGTAGCGGCACCAACTCCTACCACGGCCAGGTTTACGATTTCTTCAAAAACAAGGCCCTGGATGCCAATGGCTGGTTCAACAATTACACGCTCTCCACGTTGCCCGACACGTCCGCGCGCAATCCGTTCCAGCGTGGTCTCGACACCAAGAATGACTTTGGCGCCAACATCGGCGGCCCACTTTACATTCCTCATATCTACAATGGGCACAACAAGACGTTCTTCTTCTTCAACTTCGAACAATTGCGCTTTCACAGCGGCGGTGTCGCGCAGAGCCTGGTACCGACCGCGGCTCAAAGGAACGGCGACTTTTCCGCTTTCCTGGGATCGGTCATCCCAAGTACGAGCGCGTGCAATCCGGGGGGAACGATACGGAACGGGCAACTCTATGATCCGGCGGCTCCTACGGTTCGGGTAGGCAATGTTGATTGCCGTACCGTAACCTTTCCCAATAATCAGATCCCCACCAACCGCAGTCCGCTCGCGCTCAAGCTGCTCGCTCTGATACCTCTGCCAACCCCTGGATTTTCGGTCGGGGGCAATAACTATGCCCAAATTTTTACAAATCAGCAGGCCAACACGGATTACAGCCTGCGTGTCGATCAAAACTTCGGAACCCGCCACCACCTCTTTGCATTTGCGTCGGCGCGGGAGAACAGTACAGGTGAAAACGCGAACCTCCCTCCACCGATCGACAGTGGCGGTAATATCACCGACCAGTATTACAAGTTTGGGCGGGTGGGTTGGGATTTCACCGTTACACCTCACATTGTGAATTCACTCACCATCGGAGGCAATCGAGTAAACAGTTACAACTCTTCTGCAGCATCGCTAAACGGAATCAATTACGACGCGCAACTTGGCATTCCGAATAGCGCCAATCCCAACACTACGTTCCCCGCGATCAGCTTCGGCGAACCGCTCGTCCCGAATCTGGGCAACTCCAACAATGATGACAACACAGATAATGCGATTATTGCGAACGACGGGGTCAACTGGCAACGCGGCGCGCACAGCATCCGCATCGGTGGAACATACCGTTGGCAACAATTCTCCTACAACAACAACGGACCGGCCTCGGGATACTTCAACTTTGGCCGTGGTCAGACCGCCTTTTCGTCGGACAGCGGGCCCACCACGGGGAACGGCATCGCCAGCTTCCTTCTCGGCGCTCCGTTCGACCTTGGCAGAACAATTCAGTTACATGCTCCCCGCTGGATGCAGCATTATTATGCGGGCTACGTGCAGGACGACTGGAAGGTTCTTCACAACCTGACCCTCAATCTGGGTCTGCGCTACAGCATCGACACTCCGCGATATGAGGCAGAGGGCGATTCTTCAAACTTCGACCCCAACCTCGCGAACCCCGCTGCGGGCGGACTGCTTGGAGCCCTCGCC
>JALYIG010000027.1 GCA_030775885.1 Acidobacteriota bacterium
GCAAAGGTCCGCCGTATCCCGTCAAGCCGGATCCGGCAATGCCCATCGCCAAGCCCGGCGACACCGCCTAAAGCGCATCTGCCGTATTCTTGAAGTATGCGCCGAATCTACATGGACGCCAACGCCACTACGCCTGTGCTCCCTGAGGTGGTCGAATGCATGCGTCCATTCTGGTCGGAGCATTTCGGCAACGCCAGCTCCATCCATCAGCCCGGCCAGCAGGCGCGTGCTGCGGTGGATCGCGCGCGCAACTCAGTTGCCGCGCTGCTGAACTGCCGCGCCGCCGAGATCGTCTTCACCTCGGGTGGCACCGAGAGCGACAATATGGCGATCTTTGGAGTCCTCTCGCCGGGCGACCACCTGATCACCAGCTCCATCGAGCACCACGCCGTGCTGCATGCCGCACAGGAACTCGAGGCCCGCGGCATCGACGTCACCTTCCTGACCAGCACGTCGAATGGCTTTATCGAAGTCGCTGCGCTCGAAGCCGCAATCCGTCCGACCACAAAGCTGGTCAGCGTCATGTACGCAAACAACGAAACCGGCGTCATTCAGCCCATCCGCGAGTTAGCCGATAAGGCACACGCGGCAGGCGCTTTGTTCCACACCGACGCGGTCCAGGCCGCGGGCAAACTCTCTCTTGACGTCAAGTCGCTCGGCTGCGATCTGCTCAGCATCTCCGGACATAAGATGTACGCCCCCCAAGGCACCGGCGCGCTGTTCGTCCGCCGCAACGTGCGCCTGAAGTCGATGTTCTTCGGGGGACTGCACGAGCGCGGCCGCCGGCCCGGCACGGAAAACGTCGCCGGGATCGTTGGGCTGGGCAAGGCGGCTGAGGTGGCGCAAGCTTGGCTTGCCGGGAGCGGCGCGGACCAACTTGCCTCGCTCCGCGACCGTCTTGAGCAGGGGATCCTTTCCGCGGTCCCTGATTCTGGGGTCAACGGCGCTCCCCTCCAGCGCGTCGCAAACACCAGCAACTTCTACTTCGACGAAGTGGAGGCCGAAGCCCTGGTGATTGCGCTCGATCTGAAGGGACTGGCAGTCTCCGGAGGTTCAGCCTGTCAGTCCGGCGCGACCGAGCCATCCCACGTGCTGACGGCGATGGGCCTGAGCGACGCTCGAGCCCGAGGCAGCCTGCGCTTTTCGCTTAGCCGCCTGAACACATCCGACGAGGTCGACGCTGCTCTCACGTTGATTCCAGCAGCAGTAGCTCGCCTGCGAGTGCTAAGCCCGAATAAGCTAGCACCTGCCACTGCACACTAGCTGTGCGCTAAAGCAAGAAAACGCGACATCGCCATTGCCACTAGGAGAAACGCCAGCAGAAGGGTTACCATGCTCGTCTCTTCCGGTGAAAGCCGCGACAGGGCAAGTCCGAGTGAAACAAGAAATTCTTCGATTATTTCGCCAATACGGCCCATGATGGAAGATCTCCGCGCTGAGGGTGTTGCCTCACAGATACCAGGGAATATTTACAACGATAATGCGTTGATTTCCGCGCAACAGCAATAGCAACTTGAGTAACTGCACGCGCTGGTTGTGCAGTAGATTTTCCCACCAGTGGTTTACCACCAATTCGGGGAGGAGCACGGTGATCTTGCGGTCCGGATTCTGATGCTCCAGTTCGAGGATATAGTCCATCAGCGGAGAAATCACTAACCTAAAAGTGGAATGGAGCGTGATCAGTTCCGGCTCCGAAAGCCCCTTGTCGCGGATCGGCCCGATGACGTTGGCATCCCAGATATTACACAGAGACTCTTCGCCGTCGTCGCAGTCCACGTTGACCACTTTGATCTCATGCGAGAGCAGCACTCCGAAGCGCAGCGCCTTCTCCGTCATCCGGTCCCACCGCGCCATGGGAATCACGACCAGCGGCTCAAGCAGGTTGCTCAGATTGATCGGGCCCATCTGGACAACGTCCTTCACCCGGGCATAGTGCTGCTTGATTGCGACCATCAGCAGGATCAGAGTCGGCACCAGAAGCGCTGTCACCCACGCACCTGATGTAAACTTCGCGATTAGCACAATGACCGTCGTGATGCCAGTGGCGATCGCTCCGACGCCGTTCACCAACATGTGCCAATAGCGGCCCTTGTGACTGGGGTCTTGCTTCTTCCAGTGAACTACCATGCCGGCCTGCGACAGTGTGAAGGCCAGAAACGCGCCGATGGCGTACAGCGAGATAAGATAATCCGTCTGGCCCTTGAACATGATCAGGATGACGGTCGTCAACCCGGTTAGCGCATAGATGCCGTGGGAGAAGAGCAGCCTGCGCCCACGCAGAATGAACACGTGAGGAAGGTAGTCTCGTATAGCGATGGCGCGGGTGAGGCGCGGAAAGTCGGCGAACGCTGTGTTGGCGCTGAGGCAGAGCGCAAGGAAGACGGACCACATGGTGAAGTGATAGAACCATCCGCGACCGAAGACCTTGATCACAATCAGGCTGAGCAGGCTCTGGTACCCGGGACCGGGGGTTATCGCCATAATCTGGTACTTCTGTGCCAGCCACGCGGTGCCGAAGAGCAGAACGATGAGGATACTGATGATGACCGTCAACGTCCGCTGCGCGTTCTTGGCGCGCGGTTCGCCGAAGGCCATCACGCCGTTCGAGACAGCCTCGACCCCGGTCATCGCCGCACAGCCATTGGAGAATGCCTTCAGCAGAAGCCAGTAGCCAATCAGTTTGATCGTCGGGCTCGCCAGCGTGACCTGATGGGCGACCGGATGGCCATGGGTTTGAAAAACGTGGAAGGCGCCGACCACAATGGTCGTCAATAGTGTCCCCACGAACAGGAACGTAGGCAAAATGAACGCCGCTCCGGTGTCCTTGACACCACGCATGTTCACCATCGCAAGGATCCCCAGGACGACGATGCAGAGTAAAAGCGTATGCGGCTGCAGCCACTGCTGGTCCGATACGACGGCTTCGATTCCCGCCGAGATGCCGACCGCGGCCGTCAGAATGTAGTCGACCATCAGCGCCGCGGCCGCCAGAAGACCTGCGCCGTTGCCTAGGTTTTCCGTGGCCACGGTATACGAGCCGCCGCCTCCGGGATAGGCCGCAATCGTCTGCCGATAGCTGAAGTAGACGATCACCAAAAGGATCAGGATCGCCGAGATTATAGGTACTATGTACTGAATCCCCATCAGCCCCAGTGGAATCAGCAATGAGAGCGCTGTTTCTGGCCCGTAAGCGGCGGAGGTAAGCGCGTCGAGACCGAAAATAGGAATCCCAGCGGCTACACCAATGTGTTCCGCACGCTCTTCGCTGGTGGCCAGAGGCCTGCCAAATAAGGAATCAGTAAAGGACATGGAAATCTAATACTAAATAGTAATCTAGCCAAGGGCCAACAATTTCATCCAGTAGCTCGCTCGCAAAGTGCCCCAACTTTTCACCAGAACTTCGCATGGGGCCCGTCGCCATCTGGACTTTTTGCATCTCAAGTGGCTGCGCAATTTCAACTTCCTCACACGATGGAGACAAAAATGCCAGGCAAGAACGCAAGTCCATCCACCACGCCCATCACCCGCAAGATGCTCGTCGACCTGCTCAACGAGGATCTATCCCGCGAGTTCCAAGCCGTCATTGGGTATGTCAACTACTCACAGGTGCTCAAGGGAGCGGCTTACATGAACATTGCCGCGGAACTCGAAAAACATGCGGGAGAAGAGTTGTCCCACGCCCTTATCCTGTCCAACCAGATTGACTACCTCGGCGGCATGCCCACGACGGTGCCCAAGCCGGTGAAGACATCGGAAAAGGCAGAAGACATGCTGCGCTTCGACCTGGACAACGAGAACGAGACCATCCGGAATTACCGGCGTCGCGTGAAGCAATGCGACGAGCTGGGCGAGTTCGCCACTGCCGAGCATATCCGCGAAATTCTGCTGGATGAACAGGACCACCAGATCGCCCTTGCCACTGCGCTGGGCATCGATGTTCCCGATGTCGGCATTGCGGACTAGCATCGTCTCCACTTGACAGATGGGGAAGGCGCCCGTAGACCTGAAGTTAGATTCTGATTCTCACTTCCCTTCGAGGCGCCCGACCGATGAACCGAATTGCTCGCTACTGTGTTACCGCGCTCTGCGTTGGTGGGATGTCCCTTCTCTTTGCGACCGGGCAAAGTGCTCCGCCACCGGCCGGATCATCTCCCGGCGCGCCTCCCGCGGGGCCTCGCGTCCCGCAGAAGCCGAGGAACCTCAAAGTTCTTCCAGAGGACACCGACCTTCGGAAGGTGATGCGGCAGTACAGCGGCGACCTCGGTGTTGAGTGCGAGTTCTGCCACGCGGCACCTGATCCCGTCACCCACCGATCCGACCGCGCTTCCGACGCGAATCCGGTGAAGGAGACTGCTCGATACATGATCCGGATGACCGACGATCTGAACGCAAAGTATCTGGCAAATTTGCCGGAGCAGCATCACGATCACGACAACCCGATCACCTGCGGCACCTGCCATCGCGGCGAGAAACATCCGTCCGTTTTTGTCGCTCCGCCGCGCCAGGAGGGAAACCGCCCGCCCGGAGCGCCGCCTGCTGCTGCTCCCTCATCTCCGCCTCCCGGCTTCTAGCCGCTTCACTGGGTTGATCCGGTGAGGAATGTTTGCGCCGCCTGCGCGCCGATGACTCGGTAGAGCGCGAACTGGCGGGAGTTCTGCGCACGGAGTTCAAACAGCAGGCTGGCGCGGTTGGAGGCTTCGGCATCTACTGCGTCCACCAGGCGCATTCGGGGTGTGCGGTCCAGGTGGGCTGCATCGGTAACGTTCTTCAGTGCAATCTCGGGTTCGCCCTGCATGTTTACCTGGGCGACCAGCGTGACGAACCGCTCCGCCGATCCTAGGCCGTCGGTGTGGGCGTAGTAGACGTAGGTCGGCGCGCCTCCATAGCTGAGCGTGTAGCCCACCAGTTTTTCCTCCATCAGCGCCACAGGTGGCGTGGGAGGAGGTGGCATCGGCTTGGCGGCGGCGCGACGGGCCCTTGCGGCCTCCGCAGGCGTCTTCGGCGCAGCGGTCTTGGTCGATGGAGTTAGAACAGCGACTGCCCGAGCCGTTCCGTTAGCGGCCTCATAAGCGGCAAGTTGTTCGCGTGCGACGGACTGCATCTTCGCCAGAATCGCCTGATGTTCGTTCTCGTCGTCCCACGCGCGTGCGAAATCGTGGCTGGGGTGGTCCTGCGCGTCCGAGACAGCTACCATCTGTTGCAGGTCGTGGTCGCCGGGAAGGCCCGATAGTTTGGGAATATCCGTTTCGCTCATCGCGCTGGTCGGCTTGCCGCGGTGCAACGTGGGGCGGTTAGGGTCGTCGTTGAGCCCGTTCGCGACTGCGGAGACGCTGTTTTTACCTGCCTTGGCGCTTTTCGCATCGTTCGCCTCTTCGGGTGAGCGGCGGCGCAGGGTGGGGCGATCCGGATCGTCGACCGGCGCGCTACCCGAGCCAGACGAACTGCCAGAGCCGCCGGAACTGCCAGAGCCGGCAGAACTGAGGGGACGATGCAGCGTCGGCCGGTCGGGATCGGTGGCCGGCGTCTCCGTGGGCGCGGTGGTGCTGCTCACGGTCGGTGCGGCCGACCCCCCCGAGCCGGGGACAGCGGATCGCGAGGAGAAGTGCGGCTTGTCGTCATCCATGTCGATGCCGTTTATCTTCGCCATTGTGGTGCTGGCTTTAAGCGTTGACTTCTTCGGAGCGGCGGGCGGGACAAATTTGCCATATCCGAACCAACCGTCGTCGTAGGTTGTGGTCGATTCGGCTGACACAACGAGGTGGCGCGCGAAGGCGAGGTCGAGATCGCCGATCAGGGTGCCTGATTTCTGCAACTGGTATACGTTGCCGGTGAGCAGCGCCATGGGGACCGGGGCGGCGAGGTAGACGCCTGCATCCTGCAGCCTGCCGTCGATGAACAGCGAGACCGGAATCAGGCGGCTGGCTGCGGGTTTGGCCATGTCGCCGGTCCACTCGTAAACGCCCACCGCCCGGACCACCGTTTCAGGCTTGGAGACCTTGTGCGTCTGCGCTGGAAGAGGCGTGAACGCGGACATGGCAAGGCTCAGTGCACAAAGCAATCGGGCGGCGCGCCGGGAGCCGGGTTGCGTGTAGTCCGGGTTCATGCTGTGTTTAGACGCGTTCAGGGTGCCCCTCGTCTCAATCGATCTCGTGTGAAACCAAGAGTATCGCGAACGGACGGCCGCGCGCTCGGCTACCATTACGGCGTGGTCCCAAACTCCGTCGAACTGAATCCGCGAACCCCGATTCTCCAAGTTGACAGGCTGTCGATCGCATTTGGCGGTCGCGAGGCCGTGCAGGAGATCTCCTTTAACATTGGGGTGGGCGAGACGCTGGGGCTGGTCGGCGAGTCGGGCTCGGGCAAGTCGGCCACTTCGCTGGCTGTACTGCGGCTGCTTCCGGGAGAGGCCAGCGTGTCCGGCAAAATTCGATTCACTGGCGGAAATGGCGAGTTGGTCGACCTTCTTGCCCTGCCCGAAAGCGAGATGCGGAGGCGGCGCGGACGCGACATTGCGATGATCTTCCAGGAGCCGATGACCGCGCTGAATCCGGTGATGCGGGTGGGCGAACAGATTGCCGAGGCGGTCCGGGCGCATCAGCCGGGGCTGAAGCGGCGCGAGGTAGACGAACTGGTGCTCGCCGCGATGCACGAGGTTGCACTGCCCGAACCGGAGCGTCGCGCACGCGACTATCCCCATCAATTCTCCGGCGGCCAACGGCGGCGCATCCTGATTGCGATGGCGCTGGTGAACCGGCCGCGGCTGTTGATTGCGGACGAGCCGACGACCGCGCTCGACGTAACCGTCCAGGCGCAGATTCTGGCGCTGCTGAAGCAGTTGCGGCGGACGCACGGACTGTCGATGCTCTTCATTTCGCATGACCTGGCAGTGGTGGCGCAGGCCTGCGACCAGCCCGGAGACCATATCGCGGTGATGCAGCATGGGCGCATCGTTGAACTGGCGGAGACTCTGGATTTGTTTCGCCGCCCGCAGCATCCGTACACGCGCAAGCTGCTGACCTCCGCGCCGACCATGACCAGCGACCGGACCATGCCGCTGGCGTCGCTGGCGGAGTGAGGGCATCCTTTTTGGGCTGTGCGATAGACTGAAGATTCGTGCGTCAAAGCACGTGGAATCGCTATGCGTGCTCTCATCCTTTCCGACATCCACGCCAACCTGGAAGCCTTGAATGCGGTCCTCGCCGCAGCGGACGACTGGGACGTTTTGTGGAACCTGGGCGACATGGTGGGCTATGGAGCGAGTCCCAACCAGGTGCTGGAGGTGATCCGGCCGCTTTCGACGTTGATTGTGCGGGGCAATCACGACCGGGCGTGTAGCGGCATCATTTCTACGGTGAACTTCAATCCGGTCGCCCGGAAGGCTGCGGCCTGGACGCTTGAGCAGTTGACTCAGGAGAATATCGAATGGCTGCGCGATTTGCCGAAGGGACCGTTGCAACCGGCCGATCCGCGGCTTGGCGAGGCGCAGGTTTCGTTGGCCCACGGGTCACCGCTGAACGAGGACCAGTACATCCTGAGCATGCGCGATGCCTGGGCACCGCTGCAGGGGATGGTCACGGCTATCACGTTTGTGGGTCACACGCACATTCAGGGTGGCTTCACGCAGAAGGAACATGAGTGGCACGAGGTTCGTCCACGTTACCGGCGGCGGAACGAAAACGAGACGTGGACGATCCCGATTCCGCCGGGAACTCGCAGTTTGATCAATCCCGGCTCGGTCGGCCAACCGCGCGACTATGACTGGCGGGCGGCGTTCGCGGTGTATGACAGCGACGCGTCGGAGATTACCTACTATCGCGTGCCGTATGACGTAACTGCCGCTCAGGGTCGCATCTTGATGGCGCGACTGCCGGAGCGGCTGGCAGCCAGGTTGCGTGAAGGGCGATAAGGGTCCCTCCACTACCAGTGGATCCTGGCGATAAATACTTTGCAATCAGATGGTTGGAGGTGGGGTAGATGGTCCATCTAACGCTTTGGGTCGTAACTCAAGGTAACGTCTAACTACTTACATATGAGCAACTTAGATGATTCTTGGGCTTGATACGCGAGTTTTGCCCACTTCTCGACAATAATTCTTTGGATTCAGGCGCGGTTGGCGGTGATCTGCAGGAATTCGTTGCGGATGAGGGTGTGGCTGGAGGGATTGGGGCTGACGTTGGCTCCGGACCATAGTGCTTCCATATCGGCGGCGAAGGCGGCCTGGCCGTCGGCATCGAGGCGGCTAAAGGCGACCTTAGTGGGGCCGAAATATTCGCGGAAAAAGGCGACTGCGCCGGCCGGGTTGGTGGGCAGATCGAAGTCGACGGGGATCAGTTCGGTCTTAATGTCTTTGAAGCCAGAGGCGAGGCGCTGACGGACGGTGGTGTCGTCGCCCCAGAGAACGGGGGGCGGGATGCCGGGCGGAGGCGGGACGTGCTTGCCGCCGACTTTGAACATCTGGCCCGAGAAGCTGGCGGGATTCCAGTTGGCCATGGCGAGCAGACCGCCGGGCTTGAGCACGCGGGCGAGCTCGGACGCGACGAGTTCCGGGCGCGGGGCGAACATGGCGCCGAACATGGTGGTGACGGCGTCAAAGGAGGCGTCCGGGTAGGACAGTTGCTCAGCGTCGCCTTCGTCGAAGGCGATGGAAAGGCCTTCGGCGGCGGCGCGCTCACGGGCCTGGACCAGCAGGTTGGGGGCGATGTCGACTCCGGTGACAACACAGCCTCGGCGGGCTAGTGGGATGGCGGTGTTTCCGGTGCCGCAAGCGATATCGAGGACGTGGGTCCCGGATGGGATGTTGAGGCGGTCGACGAAGGCTTCAGCGCTGCCCGAGATAGTTTTGGCAACGACGCCGAAGTCGCCCGCCATCCAAGTGGAGCGCATGGAATTCTTGATCTGTTCGATAGTGGGCGCGGCAGTAGCCAAGGTGTGTCCTCCGGTGGGTGGGTGAGGAGTTAGCATGCCGGAGCGAAGGCGGCGGCGTCAAGGAGTGGGCTTGCCGCTGGGAGCAGCGGCCTAAGAAATTGCCTCCTTGGCTCTGGACCAAAGTTGTATAGGCCGGGGGGCGCATGCCCTCTACGCTCGACCCTTGGAGAGTGTGCGTGTCGATCTTACGAGTTCTGCAGTTTCTGGAGATTGCGCTGTGCGTTTGGGCCTTCTGCTTCCTCGCTGCCAAGAAGGCGTGGAGCGATTACCTGGGGTTGGGTGTGTTCCTGGCGGTCCGAGCATCGTCTGATGTGATCCTGGTAGCACTGCGGACCTTGGCGCCGCACATCGGAAGGACTACGGTCTATCACCTCTATTTCTATGCGTACTGGGCCGCCTTTGCGCTCGAAATGGTGCTTGTACTCGTGATCCTGTACAGCATTATCCAACTGACGATGGCACCCTTGAAGGGGCTCCAGTCGCTCGGGGGGCTGGTGTTCAACGTCGTTGCGATGGTTTCGGTAGTGGTGTCGATGTGGCAGGCATTCGCCCCGTCCATGAAACTGACGGGGGCGGATCTGCTTATTACCGCAGTGTCACAGATACAGCGGACTGAGAGCGTGCTTGTGCTGTGCATCCTTCTGTTTCTGACATTCGCGATGCAAGCGATGGGGCTATCGCTGCGCAGCAGGCCGTTCGGTGTAGTGCTCGGGCTGGGGCTGATGGGGACCAATGACCTGGTGCAGACCGCGGTGCTGGCATTTCGCCCCAACGTTTCGACGGGTTACGCGATGTTCAACGGCGTGTTGTTCTGCGGGATTCTGTCACTCTGGATGGCGTATTTTGCGATGCCGGAACCGGAACGGCAGGAACTGCCGGCCGACTCGCCGCTGAGGCGCTGGGACAAGCAGTGCCTGGAGTATCGCCGACAGATGATTTAGGGGGCGAGGCGAGGACTGCTAGACGGCGGTGGATTGTTCTTCCAGGGCGGTGGCAACTTCTTCCCACTCGGTGAGCAGGGTGGCGCGCTGGTCGCGAAGGATATCGAGTTCGGCAGCGGTGCGCTGGGATTCTTCCGCGGAGGAATAGTGGCCCAGGCTCTCTTCGGAGGCGGCAATCTTAGAGTCCAGGTTGGAGAGCAGCTGGTCGATCTGGAGGACGCGCTCTTCGAGCTGCTTGAGCTTGATGGGGTTGAGGCGCTTGACGGGAGCGGCGGGGGATGCCACGGTGCCTAGAGGCTCTTCAGAAGAAATACGGGGGTTCTTCGCTTCGGTCAGAATGAGAGCACCATTGATGGTGGGGGCGGATGGCGCGAGGGCTGTGGCGGAGGGGGCCGATGAAGGCCTGAAGTTGGCGAGGGAGATGGTGGTCTTCTCTGGGCCTCCGGATTTGCGGTAGAGGTAGTCCTCGTAGTTGCCGGGATAGATGTGGACGCGGCGATCTTCGACTTCAAAGACGCGGGTGGCCAGGCCGTCGATGAAGTAGCGGTCGTGAGAGACAAAGAGGACGGTGCCGGTGAAGTTGGCGATGGCGTCGAGCAGGACGTCCTTAGCGCGGAGATCGAGGTGGTTGGTGGGCTCGTCGAGCAGCAGAAAGTTGGACGGTGAGACCAGCATCTTGGCCATGGCGTAGCGGTTGCGCTCTCCGCCGGAGAGCACGCCGAGCTTCTTGAATACGTCGTCGCCGGAGAACATGAAGCAGCCGAGCAGCGAGCGGAGTTCGACGACGGGGACTTTGGGAGCTATGCCGGAGATGTCGTCGAGCATCTCGGCGTTTGGATCAAGGACTTTGTATTGATCCTGGGCGAAGAAGTCGGTGAGGACGTTGTGGCCTTCGCGGATGGTGCCGGAGTCGGGCTCTTCCTGGCGGCTGAGCAGGCGGATGAGGGTGGATTTGCCGGCTCCGTTGGCGCCGACCAGGGCGATGCGCTCGCCGCGCTCGATCTGGAAGGTGACATCTTCGAGGACACGCTTGACTCCGGGACGTCCTCCGTCGACGGATGGCATGGGGTAGGTCTTGGTGAGGTTCGATACCTCCATCACGGTGCGACCGGAGGTGGGTGGCTGCGGGATGGAGAAGTGAATGGTGGATTCGTCTTCGGGGACTTCGATGCGCTCGATCTTCTCCAGTTCCTTGATACGGGATTGGACCTGCTTCGCCTTGGTGGCCTGGTAGCGGAAGCGGTTGATGAAGGCTTCGAGCGCGTCGATGCGGTCGCGCTGGTTCTTGTAGGAGTTCATCAGTTGGGTGCGGCGCTCTTCCTTTTGGACGAGATACTTTTCGTAGTTGCCGTGGTAGGTGTGCATGCGCTTGTTCCACAGCTCGATGGTCTTGTTGACGGTGACGTCGAGGAAGTAGCGGTCGTGCGAGATGAGGATGTAGGCGTTGGGGTAGTCGTGGAGGTAGTTTTCGAGCCAGTTGCGGGACTCGAGGTCGAGGTGGTTGGTGGGCTCGTCTAAAAGTAGGAGGCTGGGTTTTTGCAGGAGCAATTTGGCGAGGGCGATGCGCATCTGCCATCCGCCGGAGAACTCTTCGGTCTTGCGCTCCCAGTCTTCCTTGGTGAAGCCGAGGCCGCCGAGGACGGCGCCCACCTGCGAGTCGAGGGTATAGATGTCATGGACGTGGAGCTGGTCGGCGATGTCGGAGTAGCGGTCGGCGGCTGCGAGATACTCTCTCGACTTGGGGTCGGCGGTGGAAAGGGTGTGGGTGATCTCCTCAGCTTCGGCTTCGAGCGCGAAGAGGGGGTCGAATACAGAGAGACATTCGGCGAAGACAGTTTTGCCGCGGAGGGCTAGGCCATCCTGCGGAAGGTAGCCGAGGGTCGTGCCCTTGACGCGGGTGAGCTGACCGTAGTCGAGCGACTCGATGCCGGCGAGGATCTTGAGCAGGGTGGATTTGCCGGTACCGTTGCCGCCGACCAGGCCGGTGTGCTCGTCCGGCGTGATCAGCCAGTTGGCGTCTTCAAAGAGTAGTTTTTGGCCGAAGCGCTTCCCGGCAGCGGAGAGTTGGAGCATCTGAGACTATTTTCTCATTTGTCGGGGTTCTCCGACGGCTCAGGCTCTCGCCTCACAAGTCAAGGCCCGATTCCTTCTTGCAGGAATCGGGTCGATGCGAGCCTATTTCTGGATTTTCTTCAGGTAGTCCGTGAGGTTGAAGATGCGCTGGTGGACGATCGTGGCCGGGAATCGGCTGGACGGGTTGAGGCTCATCAACAAGTCTCCCCAAACAGGCATTTCGGCCGACCCATGGGCGGGATTTGCTACACCGAGCTTGAGGACGGACATGATGTGCTCGGCGGGAAAGACGCCACCGTTCTTCTGGCTGAGCAGGGTGAGATTAGGCGGGGGGGTTTTGAGGGCCTGAGCGGCAGGGCCGTTTCCTTCGGCTTTTGTTCCGTGGCACGCGCCGCAATAGTTGGAATACATCTGTTCACCGGAGGCCGGTGAGGTTTGCTGCATCGGGACCTGTTGGATTTTGGGTTGTGGTTGCTGCGCGGCCGCGGACAGGGTGGCGCAGGCAAGACCGGCGACTAACAGAGCTGTGTTGGAAAACTTCGACATGGGGGACTCCTTTATTGGGTTAAGGCTAGTCCGGGTGACGCAGGTGCGCTGTGACGCTGGGCACAGAAGTGTGTCTAACCCTGATGAAGCCCGGGGACGAGGACTTCGCCGACGCCGGTCGCGAGTAGCCAGGGAAACCTGAGCGTGTCGAAGGAGATGAGGCTGCATCTTTTAGAGGATTTCTCGAAATCAGGCGGAGCTTTTAGACTTGTTGGAGTGGATTGTCCCTCGGGGAAGGCCACTCGGATGCTGTGGCTTCCGGCTGCGTCAGTTCGAAAAATGCATTAGTGTCAGACCACGGGAGCTTGATGTCTCTGGACCCAAACGTAACGTCTGATCCTGCAAGCGCGCCACCGGGCCTAATGGCTGCGGAGCCTGTACCTGCACGGGTTGCCGAGGATGAAGAAGTGAGCTCGGTCGCTCCGGTGTGGCTGCAGCGGCTGTCGTTGTTTGTGCTGGTGCTGTTCTGCGTTTACCTGGGCGTGCTGGTGATGATCTTGCCGTGGTGGACTCGGGTGTGGGATAACAACGGGTATATCGGGTCGCATCCGATGCTGGCTGCGGTGCTGCACAATGGTGGCGTGAAGGGCTTGATCTCAGGCCTGGGGCTACTGGATATATGGATTGGAATCTCGGAAGCGATACACTACCGCGACCACCGTCCGTAAAGTTTTTTCGCGGCGAGATCAATCTGAGACAGATATTCAGCAGAGAAAACGAGAAAAATGGCCCGAAAGAATCCCGAACCGCTTGAGTCTGCGCCGCTCGCCTACCAGAACCAGGATTTTCTGAATTCGCCTGATGGGCGTGTGTTTCGCATGATGGCCGAGTACCAGGAGCCGATGACGCGGTTTCGCCGGGAGCGGGTGCAGGACACTGTGGTGTTCTTCGGATCGGCGCGGTTCCGTGCGCTGGATGTTGCTAGCCACGAGCTGGAGCTGCTGGCTAACACAGGGTCCGCCGCGCTTGCGCCTGCGGAGGAGCAGCCTGCGAGCAAAGAGGAAGTAGAGCGCGGCGAGGCGAGCGAGCAGAAGCTGCGGCTGGCGGAAGCCGCTGTGGAGATGGCGCGCTACTACGAGGATGCGCGCAAACTGGCAGCGCTGGTATCGAAGTGGGCGATGACGCTGCCGGGGCGGAGACATCGCTATGTGATTACGTCGGGCGGCGGGCCGGGCATCATGGAAGCGGCCAACCGCGGGGCATACGAGGCGGGAGCGAAGACGATTGGACTGAACATCAAGTTGCCGTTCGAGCAGTTGCCAAATCCGTACATCACTCCGGAATTGAACTTCGAGTTTCATTACTTCTTCATGCGCAAGTTCTGGTTTGCATACCTGGCGAAGGCTCTGGTGGTGTTTCCGGGTGGATTCGGGACGCTGGACGAGATGTTCGAGCTGCTGACACTGGCGCAGACCCAGAAGCTGGCAAAGAAGATCACAGTGCTGATCTATGGTTCGAGCTACTGGAAGAGCGTGATCAACCTGGAGATGCTGGCGGAAAAGGGCGCGATCGCGCGCAAGGACATGGAGCTGTTCCAGTTTGTGGATACGCCTGAAGAAGCGTTCGAGCTGCTGAAGGCGGGACTGATGGAAGACCTGCAGCGGCAGGCGGTATGGGACCGCGACCACGCACTGCCGAGCGATGGAGTGCCGCAAACTCCGGCGCCGAGCGCACAGGAACTGCTGGGGCCGGACATCGCGAAGACGCGGTGAAGCAGGAACAGGGAACAGACGATTAGAAACAGGGATTAGGGAATGAAGTGAAAGGTTTGCTGTTTCCCGGGTCACCAATCCCTGTTCCTTGCTTTCCAGGTGAGGTAGTCGGGATTCGTTCCCTAATCCCTGTTTCCTAATCCTGTTCCCTGCTTTTCAGGCTTTCCCTGTTCCCTGCTCCTTGCTCCCTGCTCTTAGGCCAGGTAATCGGGGTTGCGGGTGGTGCCGTCGAAGCTGGGGCTGGTTTTGAAGAGCTCGAGGTGGCCGTCGGCGGCGAGGACCTTGCTCTTGGCGAGGAGGGCTGCGATCTGGTCCTGAGTCATCGGCTTGAAAGATTTGGCGGCGGTGAGGGCTTGTTCGAGCCGTGGCATGGTGTCCATTCCCGTGATGACAACGGAGACTGGCAACGTCATGGAGTAGTGCAGCATGTCGATCGGGTCGGCGACGTTGGCCTTGATGATGGCTCCGAAGGCGAAGGTCTTCATGGCGAGCACACCGATTCCCTTCTTGTTGCAGACAGGGACGACCTCGTGCTGGAAGGAGCGGAAGTGAGCGTCCATGATGTTGATGGGCATCTGCGCGGTGTCGAAGTGAAAGCCGTGCTTTTCGGCGTATTCGATCATGTGCAGGTGGATGGAGGGGTCCTTGTGTCCGGTGAAGCCGATGTAGCGGACCTTGCCGGCCTTCTTCGCGGCGATGGCGGCTTCCATGGCTCCGCCGGGGGCGAAGACGGCTTCGGGATCGCCCATGCGGATGACTTCGTGGATCTGGACAAGGTCGAGGTAGTCGGTCTGGAGTCGTGCCATTGAGGTTTCGAGCTGCTTGTTCCAGCCGGCCGCCGAGTGGCTGTCGGTCTTGGTCATAAGGAAGACTTTTTGGCGATAGCCATCCTTAAGGGCCTTTCCCATGCGCTCTTCGGAACGGCCGCCGCCGTAGTCCCAGGAGTTGTCGAAGAAGGTGATGCCGCGGTCGGAGGCGGAGCGCATGAGGCGGATGCTGTCCTCTTCTCCCCCGAAGCCGATGTGGGCTCCGCCGAGGCCGATGGCGGAGACGCGCTGGCCGGTGCGGCCGAGTTCGCGATAGACCATGTCGGGGGACTCGGGGAGTTTGACCGCGGAGTGGGCGGGGATTTGCGCTTCGGCTCCGAGAGTGGCGGCTACGCCGGCGAGGGTGAGGGACTTGATAAAGTCTCTGCGTTGCATGGCATGGCTCCTGAAGACGGCTGGAAATGGGTTGGCTGGGGATAACCGTACTGCGGCTGGAGGCGGGTGTCAAACGCGACGGGCAGCTTGCAGGACGAAGATTCAGTGACACGCAAAAGACTCCATGTCGCAGGAAAAGAGGCGCTCCACAGTGGGAGCGCCTTTGTCGATAAGCAGCGGATAATTGGATGATTCCGGCGATCAGATTACGAGGTCGGTGGCGTGGGTACGGTGCAACTGAGGCTGAAGACTCCATCGGTGTAAGTCTGGCCGTAGGTGCAGACCAGGGTGACGCCGTCGATGGTGAGGTTCATCTGAGTGCCTTCCCAAGTGCGGTTCGCGTTGGTAGCGGGCGCGTTGACCAGGGCGAGCATCAAGGCGTTCTGGCCGGCGACGGGTGACGTTGCGAAATTGGAGAAGGTGAGGGTGTAAGTGGTGCCGGGAGTGACAGGAACGGAGGTAGGCGGAACCAGCGGCGGAACGATCTGCGCGACGGTGGTGGCGGGGGCCGCGGTAAAATCCGTAATTGAAATGGACTGGGCGCTGGTCGTTTCGAGCACGTCGAGTTCTTTTACGGTGCCATAGTCAGGATCGGAGAACGGAAAAGGGTCGCCGTGGCTCATGGACAAGGGGCTGAAGGTGGTGGGCGACGTCACAGTAACCGGGTCGCTCCAACGGTTGTTGGCATAGTCGCCGAAGCGGTAGGTAGTTCCCACTGGCAATGCCACCGCGATGTTGGGGTTTTCTGCTGAGATCGTTATCCAAACGGGACCGGTCGGCGCGGGGGTGGTCTGCCCATGGAGCAGGGGTGCGGCAAAGAGAAGCGCGATCAGAGAATACTTGTGAAGCGTCATTCAGGGGCCTCAGTACGATCGAGATTTCAGGTACACGTTGATACTTACATCGGCAAATGGGTAAATAAATTACCCAAAAGGGCCAGAAGGCCTGTTACGTTTGTTCGCCGCAGCTGCTAAGTTGTGGGCCACTCCAGTCGGCAGGACCACCGCGGACCCATTCATGACGGTGAGACTGTCATGAATGGGGCACCCGGGATCACGGGGCTGGGTCGGCCCAGTAGCTGCTGCGGGCGGTCAGGATCAGGCCGGAGTAGTTGGGCAGGCGAAGGTCCAGCGCGTGCAGGCCGGGGTGAGGGGAAGGCGGCTGGAAGCTGAGCACGTACCGGTTATGGATGTGGTTGGAGATTGTGCCGAGGTCGCGGTCGAGGCTCTTGGCGTTAGTGAGCTTGAAGTATTCGCCGCCGGTGAGCCGTGCGACCGTTTCAGGAATATTTTTCTGGAAGCCATCGAAGGCTGCGATGGCTGCGGCCTTCGCCAGGCGCAGCGGAGGGGCGAGCAGGCCGAGGCAGTCGTAGGCTTGGGCTGCGGGATTCTGTTTGAGGTTGACGTTGGGGTCGTTCGGGTCGCGGCTCATGCAGCCGTGAGCGGGGCCGGGGGTTGAGTCGCCGAGAGCCTTTGCCGATTGATGCTTGAGGTCGGAGAGACCGGAGGAGAAGCCGATGCTGTAGATGGCGGTGTTGGTGTCGCTGATGGCGCGCAGGGCGTCGACCAGCTTGAGCTTGCTGCCGCGGTCGTTGGTTTCGGCAATGAGGAGGATGGCGCGGCGATACCTGGATGGCTGCTTACGCAGCAGATCGATGGAGAAGCCGAGGGAGTCGAGGGTGGCGGCGCCATCGTCGCCGTTATTGTCGGCGATGAGGGCGTCGACGGCGTGTGAGGCTGCGTCGATGTTGGAGGTGAAATCCTGCACCAGGACGGGCGAACTGTCGTAGCCTACGACTGCGACGCGGTGCGGCACTGCTCCGATGACAGACTCGAGCATGGGGCTGAGGGCGCCATACTTGGAGAGCTCGCGTGCACCTGCTCCCCCGCCTTCGATGTCGACGACCAAGGCGAGTGGCTCGCCGTCGGTGTCCTGCTCGAGGGTGAGCTTCTGAGCAACGCCGTCGTCGGTGAGGGTGAAGTCTTCGGCTTTAAGGCTGAAGATGAGGTTGCCGGACTTGTCGCGGACGAGGGCGGGGACGAGAACGAGGGTGGATCGGGTGGTGAGGGTCGTGGTTGCCGATAAAGGCGGAGGCGTTGGGGGTTGGGCGGGGCTTTGCGCTAGTGCGGCCGGCAGGCAGACGGCGAGCGCGAGTCCGGCACAGAGTTTCACGGTCGCCCTCCTGAATCCAGTCTAACCGCGAAGGCTACGGGGCTGAATGGGCCTCGGACGGACGGATGACCGGAGGCGGGATGGAGGATGCGTGAGTGGACGGTTCGGAAGTGGGCACGACGCTGGCGTCTACGTCGAGGGTGACGACTTTTTCGGTGCGGAACATCATGAAGCTGGGGTCCTTCAGGCCCCACTCCACGAAGGGGATTGTGAAGTGGGATTGCGACGCGATGGACGCGTCTTTGTAACGGAGGTTGACGGTGATCTGCATCGGGTGATCCTGGCCGTGCAGGTTCATGATGCCGTCGACTGTGATGGAGCCGGCTGAGGTGAGATCGACTCTGCCATTGACGTGGGTAGGGCGGAAGGTGATGTTGGGGTACTTTGCGCTTTCGAGCACTTTTTCGTGCATGCGCTTGTCGCGTGCGGAGTCACCGCTCTCGCCGCTGGTGGCGTCGATGACGATCTGTCCGGAGGCTGCGCCGTTGGCTGGGTCGATGTGCAGCGTACCGGTCTTGAGCTTAAAGGTGCCGTGGACGGTGTGGACGGTCGTGTTGAGGGTCCAGTGAATCGCGGTGCTGGATAGGCTGAGATTGATGTCGAGTGGGGCTGCGGGTTTCTGTGCAATGGCCGTAGAGGCGAGTGCGACGATGAGGGCGAGGCGGCGGGAGGCGGTTGCGATGGGTCTCGCTTTCGATGAAAGGATGCGAATCATGCGGGGGCTCCTTTGATGAGCAGGCTCCAGCCGAAGCGCGGGCCGCAGCGGAGGAGCACGGAGGCCAGGCTCTTCTCTCCCATGTGGGCATGCAGGAGGTCCTGGAAGATGAGAGGAGTGGAGGCGAGGGCGCGGATGGCGCGGACCTGCAGCCTGGGCCAGCGGTCGAGGGTGAGCATGAGTTCACCCATCGCGATGGGGAGTTTGCCGATCTGCTGATGAACGCGGCGGTAGGACTCGAGAGAGCCAGAGTGAATGGAATCGGCGAGTGCGAGCGCCTGGCGGAAGCTGATGGCAAGGCCTTCGCCGGTGATGGCGTCCGCAGAGCCTGAGGCGTCGCCGATGAGGGCGATTGAATCGGTGGCGACGTTATAAAGCTTGCAGGATGCTGTGACAGCGCCGCGCTGGCGGGAGACGACCTCGGCCTGCTGGAAACGTTCGGCTACGCGAGGAAACTCTGCGAGAATGTTGGAGCGGACGTTCGCCGAGAGGCGGTGCAGATCGCGCGTGATGTAGACGACACAGACGCAGTCGGGCGCGACCGGAGTGAGATAAAGCTGACCGCCGCGGCCCCAGTGGACTTCGACCATGTCGATGGTGGTGGTTGCGGGATCGGTGCGGTAGTGGGTGCGGAAGCCGTAGCGAACGCCGCGGCTGCGGGCGCGATCGAGGCCAGCCCAACGACGGACGGTGGAGGATTGGCCATCGGCACCAACCAGCCAGCGGAAGCGG
>JALYIG010000028.1 GCA_030775885.1 Acidobacteriota bacterium
ACCATGGCAGCGCCACTTCGAAGCGCAAATCCCGACCAACAGAAAAGCATGCAGTTTGCTCATTTTGGCGTTCTCGATGCCGGTGCGCAAAGCAAAGCTTCCACTGTCAGCTCGCTCGTCCTCAACATCGTCATCGCGTTCGTGGTCGTCATCATCAGCATGGCCAGCGCGAAGCGGACGATCGAGAGGAACAAGCTGCTGACCAACCTGGTCGCGCCCGTAGTCGAAAAGAAGGCCGAGCCGGTCAAGCCCAAAGTGATTCCGCCGAAGCCCAAGCCGCTGCCCCAGATCGCAAAGTTGGAACCGCCCAAGATAACTATTCCGCAGGTCAAGCTGCCTGAAATACCCAAACAGCCCATCGTCAAGATGGAGAATCCGAAGCCCATTATCACGCCTCCGGCGCCCAAGCAGATCATCGCCCCGGCAGCGCCCAAGGAAGTCCATCTGGGCAATCCGCAGGCCGCGTCGGTCGTCAACAACGACCCGCATCCGACCGCAGTGCAAATCGGGCACCCCGATATGCCCTTCAAGGATCCCAAAGGTCCTTCGGTCGCATCGGTGAACCTTAATTCAGGCTTTTCTGGAATGAACTCGGCCAACACGGGGCATGGCCCGCCTGCCTCCAAGGTCAATCTTGGCAATGGCAGCCCGGACAGCACTTCCATTCACGGGAACGGTGTGGTCGCGGTCGCCGGCATCCCGCACGGTGTTCCCAACAGCACCGGCACCGGCCGCGTACCCGGTGGCCAGCAGGTCAGCCTTGGCGTAACTCCACCGCCGCCGGCCGCCAGACCCGCGGCGGTCGCTTCGACATCCCCAGGCAAGGCCGTCACCGTCATCTCCAAGCCGAAGCCGGTATACACAACCGAGGCCCGCCAAAATCACATTGAGGGAGTGGTCACCCTCCGCATCCGGGTTGAGGCAAACGGTGTTGTCGAGGTCGTTGGTGTGGCCAAGCCGCTCGGCTACGGTCTCGATGACTCTGCCAAGCGCGCTATTATGGCAACCAAATTTCAACCTGCAACCGACTCTTCCGGCCAAGCCATCACCTGGGAGGGACTCGTCAACGTCACCTTCCAACTAGCCGGATAGCTTCAAATTTGTTTCAGATGGACAAAATACGTAAGTTTTTGCAGAGTATTTCGCTTTACCAAGAAGGCGTAGTAATCACGAAGGTGGCGCAGGCGCCACGATAGGGAGCCGTAAAACATGATTTCTCGTACACGATCAATTGCTGGTGCATCGCTGCTGGCGCTTCTCCTCGCGGCAAGCTTTCCCGCTCTCGCCGGCGCGTCCATCTTCGGCAAGAAGAAGGTCGAACAGGACACGATGCCCGGTCGCAAACTCACGCCCGCGCAGAATGCTCTGGTCGACAAAGCGATCCTCCGCGAAAAAGAAGTGATCAAGGTCGTGAAGGAACGCGCTCCCCTGGTCGAAACCTACATCCAGAACATGAAGCCCGACGCCATCCTGCTGCAGGTTCCCGAGTCGGATGAGCACCACCTTGCCCGTGTCGACTTCGGCAAGGTCATCAACGACGACCTTTATAAAGACAACAAGGGGAACTTCGAGGGCAAAAAGAGCAAGCTTTCGTTCTTCAAGAACTCCCTCGGCGCGCTCGGCGGACTCTCTTCCAGCCTGCGGCTCACCTTCCATGAATCCGGCTTCGTCCAGATGGTCCTCATGGACTCCAACGCTTTTGACCGCCAGCACTATTCGTTTACGTTCATCCGCAACGATTTTCTCGGCAATATCCCCACCGCTGTCTTCGACGTCCAACCGATCAGCGGCAAGCGCGAGTACGGGCGCTTCTTCGGACGCATCTGGGTCGAGACGCGTGAAGGAAACGTGGTTCGTTTCAACGGCGACTTCGCTGGATCCATCGAGACGATGAAGGAGTTCTACCACTTCGATAGCTGGCGCACGAATGTGCAGCCCGGCCTGTGGCTGCCCACCTCCTTCTACGTTGAAGAGAGCGATCCGAGGAGCCCCGAGAGCACCCTGAAGTTCAAAGCCATCAACTATGTGTGGGGCTACGTTCTCAAGGTCCCAGCCAACAATGCCGAGAACACGTCGCTTGACGTGGTCAACGCCTCAGACGTTTCTCAGGACGCCCCCGACGTCAGCCCGCTCGGCGCCCAGCGCGAATGGGTCCAACAGGCAGAAGACAACGTCGTCGAGCGCCTCTTCCAGGCCGGCCTGCTTGATGCGCCCAGCGAGTTCGACAAGACCCTCGAAGCGCTGGCCAACAATATCCTCGTCTACAACAACATCCAGACCAGCCGGCCCATCCGCGTGCGCACACTGTTGACCGAGCCCCTGGAGTCGCTCGCTGTGGGCAACACCATCATCCTTTCCAAGAGCCTGATCGACACCACCGCAGTAATGTCGTCCGATGGCGCGCAGCAGATGGGCAATCTCAACGCGGTTCTCGCCTTCCAGATCGCCCATATCATCCTTGGTCACCGCCTCGACACCAAGTACGCATTCAGCGACCGCCTGCTCTTCCCCTCAACTTCGGTGTTTCAGCGGATCCCCATGCACCACACCGATAAGGACAACGAAGAGGCTGCCAAGAAGGCGATGGAACTCTTGAACGCCAAGGAACTCGTTGGCGGACAACAATACTTCGGTCTGTACCTGCAGCAGCTGCAGACCCGGCTGAAGACTCTTCATGCGCTCAACACGCCAATGATCGGCGATGCCCTGATCAAGGGCGACAAGGATGACACTCTGTGGATGTCGGCCATGGTGCCGAAGGGCATCAAGCTCGACATGAAGGACCTCAAGCAGCAGGGAGCGATGCCTCTGGCTAGTTTCCTGCGGTTCGATCCCTGGACCGATCAGGTCATTCAGATGCACTACAGCCTGGAGCCAATCCTCAACCCACGGGACAAGATGCCGTTCGAAGTCGAGCCGGTTTATCTAAAGCTCACCTACTTTGCCCCGCCGCCGCCTCCTACAGCGCCCACGGCCGCCCCCGCAACGTCGGCACCCGCAACGGCAGCTCCGGCGGCCAGTGCGAGCCCCGCGCCCGCAACCGCAACTGCCGATTCTGGAAATCAACAGAATGCTCCTGCAGCCGTGCCACCGCAGTAAATAACCAATTCACCAGGACCGGTGCAGAGTCAATGCATCCAATGCACTAGGCAGGTGATACGCAGAAGACCCGAGGTCCTGGGCACTGAACTGTCGTAGGAGATGGAATGCTGAAGAATTTTCTTACCGTAGCGTCACTTGCTGGCTTGCTTTCTCTTACCTCAGTGGCTCACTCCCAGGCGTTGCCGACTGCTGTATCCCACGGCGCACTCCAGGCTGGTATCGGCTGGAGCTATGCCAAACCCGACTATGGTACGCATGCGATTCAGGGAGTCAGCGGATTCGGGGACTTCGATTTCACACCCCATATCGGTGTGGAGGCCGAGTTTCACTACATCTCCTTCATCACTCCGACCGACCTCGGTGAAAATTCCTTCCTCGTTGGTCCCCGATTCGTCCTGCCACGCGGCCGGTACAACATCTACGGAAAGGCGCTAATCGGGATCGGCGATATCCAGATCCAACTCGTAAACGATAATCCCCAGGGCGGTGCCGGCAAATACTCTGCCTACGCAGTCGGCGCCGGGGTCGACGTTCGCGCTACAAGGCATGTCTTTGCGCGGGCCGATTTCGAATACCAGCGCTGGAGCTACCTCCACGGCCTAACCCCAACCGTCTTAACTGTCGGAGTGGGTTACCGTTTCCGCTAGACTCCGCCGCAGCAGACCCAACTCCCCCGGCAATGAGAGCGATATAATCGCTCTCGTTGTCGTTAAGCAGCCGTAAACCGGGGTGCCCTCGCTTGATCGGACGACTTGCGCTTTCGTTCCTTCTTGGAGGAACTTCCATCGCGTTCGGCCAGGCCGCCCCAACTGCTGCCCGCGCAGGCGACGCTCAAATCGGTATCGGCTACAGTCTGGGACGGCCCGATTACATTCCCCAGAACTTCCAGGGCGTCACCGTCTACGCCGACTTCGACTTTAGAGCGCACTTTGGCGTGGAAGCCGAATTCCACCAGATCAACAACACTAGCGGCTACCAGAGCTTTGAACGCACCTACGAGATCGGGGGCCGCTACCTCCGCACCTATGGCCACCTCGTCCCCTACGTCAAGGCAATGGTAGGACGAGGCTACTTCGAATATCCCTACGGCCAGACCGAGCTTGACTACAACATGTTTGCGGGCGGGGTTGGAGTGGACCTAAAGGTCGGACCCTACCTGCGCATCCGCAGTGAATACGAACTGCAGAAATGGGCCAGCTTCCCGAACGGTGGCCTTGTGCCCCAAATTGTCACCATCGGCGTCGCATACCATCTCTCCGGACGGTCCCGCTAGGAGATCGTTTCCGACCACCAAAAGTGAAACGCTCCCTATCTACAGCAAGATAGGGAGCGCGTACTTTCAAGCAAAAATGATTCGTCTCTAAAAGTGGTACGCAATGCCAACCGTCGGCATAGAAATAATCTCGTAACGGTTCGTGGAGAAGTTGCTCTGTCCAAAGTTTGGAGCCTTGGTCAGGAACGCCCGGTACTCAACGCGAATATCGAAGCTCGGACTGAGTTCATACGCAAGACCTGCGCCACCAATGCCGCCGATACCCTTGGTGCTCTTGGTGCCCAGCAGGTTCGTCCCATTGTCCAGAATTGGCGTGAAGATCATCGACCCGACCCCGATCTCAGCGAATGGGCTGTACCGCTTGAAATTCAGGCTGTAGACATACGCCGCCGAGATTTCCTGCTGGCGGGCGTGAATCCTGGCGTTCGGCTCAAAACTCGTTGAGTACTTCTGCGAATTCTGCCCGAATCCGTAGTTCAACTCGAGCGCGCTGCGCGGAGTCAACATATAGCGGTAGCTCAGCAGCAACCCCAGTGCGCTAGTGCTGCTCTGCGTCACGTTCGCGGCACCATGAATGGTGGGGCCGAAGACTATTCCGGCACCGCTGAAGCTCACATCCTGCCGGCTCTCCTGCGCATACCCTGCAGCGGCCGAAAGCATCAGCACGCCCAACAACATCATCTTCTTCATTCTTCGTTTCTACCCCTTCTCGTTCCTTCGCAACTCTGACCCGAAATCCTCAGGCAATGGCGCGGTCACTCCCATCATTGTACCCGTAGCTTGGGCTCCCGTGGTGCAGCGAGGGTTGCAATCACGCAAGAAGGCCGGGGAGCAAGAATACCTCCCCGGCCATTCTTCACTGCAGTTCGCAATCACTGGGGGTTGGATGCAGGAGTCGGGGCACCGGGGCCACGCTGGCCGCCGCCGCGTTGCGGCATCGAGGCAAGATACGCATCGAACTTTGGCTTCTGGTCATCCGTCAACATCGCCTTGATCTGCGTGTTCTCGTCCGCGCGCATCGCCATCATCTTGGTGCGCATATCCGGATCCTGCGCCGCCATCAGATCCTGCATCTTCTTCTGATCGGCGGTGTAGAGCGCCGTGACCTTCGTCTTCTGGTCATCCGTCAGCGTCACAGCCTTGTCGATTGCGGCCACGCGAGCTTCTGGAGTCATCCGCATCCCACCGCCGCCCTGCGCCATCATCGGCACCGTGCTCAGCGTGGCGCTACACAAGGCCACGACACCCGCGGTCGCGACGTACTTCCAAATCATTCTAATATTCATAGGGTCTCTCCAGTGTCGATGCCGGACTACATTCTCCGGCGGACAGGTCTACCGCTACAGACGGAATACCCGCCACCAGAGTTTGAGCAAACAGAAACAATTTTCGTGATTGAATTTGACAGAGCCGGTCTCGCGCTTCCCCGCGGCACCATTTCAAGCGATCCCCTGGCTGCCTCGTTCCGGAACAAAACAATAGGGATCGCCGTGCGCAGCCGCATAAGCCTCCACAATCTTCAGGAACGCTACCGCCACATGCGACAGGCTCGCCTGCCGCCGGTAAACCAGCCTCAGTTTGCGCTCCAGTTGCAACTCTCTCACCCGAACCCGGACCAGCGAACCGCTCTTCAGTTCCGTCTTCACCGTCAGGGCAGGCACCAGCGCTACCCCGTTCCCCATCTCCACAAACCGCTTGATTGCCTCCAGCGAGGGTAGCTCCACCCCCATCCGCAGCGGTGTCTTGTGGCGTCGGAAGGTGTCGATCACCTTCTGCCTCTGCGGCGAAGAGATATTGTGCGCAATAAAATTCTGCGTCCCCAACTGCCCAATCGACACCTCCTGAATCTTGGCCAGCGGATTCTTCGGATTCACCACAAAATCCAGCTCGTCCCGGTACACCACCACGGAGCGGATCTGCTCATCATCGGGCCGGAAGCTGAGCACCCCAATCTCCACCGAGTGGATCAGCACATCATCGGAAATCCGGCTCGCGAGCGCCCGCTGTACGGTCACTTTGATCCGCGGATTCTTCCGCCGGAACTCATCCAGCAAGGGCAGTAGGACCAGGCATGTGTATTCATTCGCCGCCAGGTTCAGCCGCCCCCTGTGCAGCTCCCGCAGCTCCTGCAGCGCGCTGGTCGCTTCGCCGCGCAGATTCAACAGCTTCTGCGCATACTCGCGCAGGACTTCTCCGGCATCGGTGAGCGTCCCAT
>JALYIG010000029.1 GCA_030775885.1 Acidobacteriota bacterium
GGATTAGGTCTTCAGCAAGGCCACGATGAGTCGCTATCCGATTCTGAAACTCTCTTTCCGCAAGTTGCGACGCCAACCTGTCTACGCGGGCCGCGCGGGGGGAATAGGCTGAGATTATGAAAAGGGAAGCGCCATAAACGTCCCGAAGAAGTTCCACCTCTTCTTGCCGTTTTAGCGAACTCAGGATGTATGCCCTTTTCTTTGGCAACTTATCCATGCTCTTATTCTTCATGCGTCTGCGCTTAATCGACGCTATTGCAAGCCCCGCGACGGCGTCAGCCCGTTTCAAGTCGGCACGAATCTTATTGCCGCATTTCATGGCTCGTTCGTAATAATCTGTGTCGGTTTTGGCCGGAAAGAGATACCACTTCGGATTCAGTTCACATAACTCACGCATCAGATCGCTGAGTTTCACATTCACCGTCTCATATCCGACCGACTCCAACTGATCTGAAAGACAGTTTTGAACATGCTCAAGATTTGTTCCGATTGCGCCGACAAGACCAAAAACCAACTCAGGACAGTTTTCGTTCATTACCGTCTCCCGCTTGAATCGTATCCCACAGGAAGGGCGGCTCTAGAAATATCGACATGCTGGGCAATTATCCGGTAACCCTGCGGTAACGATGGAGCTGGTATTTTGAGGAAAACTGGTGCAAACAGCTGCACGCCTCCATCGCTACCAAAGGTGTGTCAATATTGGTGAATTGCGCGTCTTGCACCGTCTACGCAACCCCTGCAACAATACCTCCAAAGGCCCTTTCACGGCGGTAATACGGGTTCGAATCCCGTTGGGGACACCAGCGAAGTCCGGTCGTGGCCCTGAGGATCATCCGGGCCGTAGTCGGACGTTACTTGGGAATTCGTTCGATTTTGACGATTTCCGGAGTCGAGTTCGTCGGGCAATCCCAGTCGCCATCGTTGTTGATCATGCAGACCCAGTTCACTTTGACAACTGTGCGCTGGTCGTAGGTTTCATTCTCGTTCAGGCACTTTTCGTACACGCTTGTAATCGGGTAAATAATTGCTCCCGGCGGCGCCTTATCGCGTTCCATTTCGACTCTGCCCATGGGGTTCATGCCGTTCTTGTAGGGGGTTCCGATTTCGAATTTCGTGAAGGTCATCCCCCATTCGCCTTTCTTGGATACCGCCAGCATGTCGTAGATCACCCGTTGAAATGTCTGCGCGTTTGGCGGAGAAGTCCGGCTCACGGTGCCCGGCGGTACGGCGTAGGAGCAGGCCTGTCGGCGGGGCTCGGCTGCCGCGCCCGGCCATGGCTTAATAAACTGGGGGAATGCGCCGTAACTCTCGTAATCGCGCCCTTTATAAGGATCGCATCGGACAGGATACACGCCCAGGCTCAGCGGTCCCAAAATGGTGCAGGGCTGGTAGTCCCCGATGCTGGAGTTGATCGACGACAAAACGCGATCCCCTGCTTTGTATACGCCCGTCGGGCCAACGTTCTGGGTCTGCCTCTGCGGAAAGTCTTCCCGATGTACAAGCGGTGCCTGGTTGGCGGCCTGAGGCGGCGGAGCAGGCTGCCGGGGCTCATTCGCGTCGCCGCTCCAGGGCCGCACACTGGCTGCGCTCAGTTGGTTGACCGCGCCGCGTGCGCCCGGCGTGGACGCGTCCTCCACCACATATCCGCCCTGGTTGACCTCGCTGATTCTTCCTTTGATCCAGTGACCTGTACCGAAGAAGTCGGCCAGAACAATGTCCCCAACCCGGTATGGACCGCCGGCTCCCGCTGGCCTCTCCGCGTTTTGCGGGGCCGCAGTTGTGGTCGGACGAAAGTGGGCAATCGAGAGTTGAAGGATGGAGCCGGCGCCCGCCGGCCCGGAGTCGATGCGGACCCGATAGCCGTAAATTCTGCCACCCAAAATCGTGACCGACTGCACGGTCCCGGTAGACCACTGGTGATTCAGTTGTGGATCAACCTGTACGGTGTCGCCGACCTTGTAAGTCTGGGTAACTTGCGCAAAACCGAGTCCTGAGGTTCCGGCTAGAGCAAGAAGAAGACCGAAGTGCAATATTTGCGACCAGAGAGATTTCACAGGATGAGTTCCTCGGTGGAGCGAGGAGGGTATCACAACCGTCATATCCGGGAAGGTCAGGAGAGACCGCAGGGGCCAAGCTCGCTCGCACGCTGCGAATTCGTGCGTCGAACGTCGCCTCTTGCATAGCCTGACAGCACTCCAAGCCTCCCCGGCCTACCACCTCCGGGTCACCGCTATCGCAAATTCGTGGTGCATCGGGACTTCGCTCTCCGTGGAACAATCAGTACACCACTCCCGCACTCTGGAGCCGTTAAGGAGGACGCCATCGCAGTTCGATTGGAACTTGGGCAGTTGCTGATCCGCGCAAAGCTGATCACCGTGGAACAGCAGAATGACGCGCTGGCGCGGCAGGCCGAGACGGGCGGCCGTTTCGGGGACCAACTGGTCGCCGCAGGCCATATCAGCCAGGAGGCGCTCGACGCTTTCATCTACAAAACGCCGGTTGAGCCGGAGGGCATCGTCGACACGGGCATCGACGAAAACGAGCTGATCAGCCTGCTGATGAAGCTCATCTACACCTGGCGTTTGGAATCCGTGCGCGAATTCGCCGATGCCATCAAGCTGCCCTCGTCGATCGTTACCAAACTTGTTCGCATCGCCACCGACCAGAAATTGCTTTATGCGAAGGGCGCGCGGCCCGACAGCCCCTCTACCATGAACTACAACCTCACCGAGGAGGGCCGCCGCTGGGCCACCGACGCGCTGCAGCGCTCGCAGTACACCGGGCCCGCGCCGGTCACGTTGGAGCAGTATATAGACCGCATCAACCTGCAGAAGATCACTAACGAGGTGATCACGTTCCAGCGCGTGCGCGACAGCATCAGCGACCTCGCCATGGAAGACGCGTTGATCGAGCAGTCCGGCCCCGCGCTCAATTCCGGCCGCGCCATCCTGCTGTACGGGCCCCCAGGCAACGGTAAGACTACCTTCGCCCTGCGCCTCGCCAACGTCTTCACCGACCTGATTTACATCCCGTATGCGGTACTGGTCGAAGGCCAGATCATCCGTGTCTTCGATCCCAGCCTCCACATCGCGATCAAGCCGGCGGTGGATCAGGCAGACACCGCACTCTCCATCCTCCGTACGCAATCTATCGATGCGCGCTGGGTTCCATGCAAGCGGCCCTTTGTGGTAGCCGGGGGTGAATTGACGCTGGAGATGCTGGACCTGCGCTACGACACCACCTCAAAGTTCTACGAAGCGCCGCTGCACATGAAGGCGCTCGGCGGGTGCTTCGTCATCGACGACTTCGGCCGCCAACTGGTGTCGCCGACCACACTGCTGAACCGCTGGATCGTGCCGCTTGAAAGCCGAGTCGACTACCTGAAACTTCACACCGGCAAGAGCTTCAGCTATCCCTTCGACGAGTTGGTGATATTCTCCACCAATCTCGAGCCGGAAGACTTGATGGACCCGGCCTTCCTCCGCCGCTTGCCGTACAAGATCGAGATTGGATCGCCCTCCGTCGAACTCTTTAAACAGATCTTCACCAAGGAGTGCCGTAGCCACAACATCGATTTGTCCGATCAGATGTTCGAGGCCATCGTCTACAAGATCCGCGAGGAGAAACAGCTTGATCTCGCTTGCTTCCAACCCAGGTTTCTGCTGGAGCAGGTGGTTGCCTCCTGCCGGTTCATGGAACGGGAGCCGTATCTGGAGCCGCGCTTCCTGAACTACGCCATCGACAACCTGCGAGTGAATAAAAGCGCGTCGACGGGGCCGACTCTGGCGCAGGTCGCGGCCGATTAGCGTTCAACCCTGGATCGGCTCCGTTGCATCTTATCTGGCATGATTCGTGGGATTTCAGTCGCGGTGCTCGTACTATGCCTCGCCGGGTGCTCCCCTGGCAACACCGATGCGCTGCAGCAGCATACTGCCGACGCGACGGCGGCTGCCAAGCGTGACGCGGAGGCCATTACCAAAGGCGTTGTGCAGGGTCTCGCACGCAAGGGACCGGTGAATATCAACACTGCATCCGTTCCCGAACTCACCCGGCTGCCGGGAGTTTCACCGGAGTTGGCGAATTCGATCCTTGCGAAGCGGCCTTATGCGGCGACTCGCGACCTGGTACGAAAGCGGGTTATGCGCAGCGACGAATATGACCGGATCAAGAATCAGATCGTTGCTCAATGAACCCTCCGCTGCGGAGGTTGTCAGCTGCGGACCATTGCAAGCGCTGTCATGTCCTCGGGCGGCGCATTGCGCTTGAGCCACGGGTCTTTGCGGAACTCGGCTGCCGCCTTCAGCACAGCGTGGCAAACCTTTTCGGCGGGCTCATCCTTGGAACCATGGAGCGCTTCGCGGACACGGTCAGGGCCGAACGGTGTTTTGCCGTTCATGCTCAGCGTAACTCCCTTGGTGACGACCAACAGCCTCGCGCCCGGCTCGAAGGCCTGCATCGACGCCTCGTACGGCATGTGGGTGGTCAGTCCGAGGGGAAGCGACGAATTCGGCAGGGGTCGGGTGCCGTCGGAATCGCGCAGCATGGCGGTCTGGCCGCCCGCGTTGATATAGGCCAACACGCCGATCTGTGCGTCGTAGCAACCCAGCATCGTGGGTGCGAAGCAGATTCCTCCGCTGGCTGCGGTGATGATCGCCATGTTGATGGTCTGCACCAACTGCTCGGTGCCTTCCATCAGGTTGGCGTCTCCGGCGGTGAAGAGTTCGGCGGCTCGGGCACGAAACGCATCCTGGGTTGCGGCGGCGATTGGGTCGGTCTGGTCTCTGCGGCCGGCGATGTCGCTCAGCAGGAAAGCGACCCGCGTGCCGAGGCGGATTGCATCGAAGAAGTCTCCGCCGGCGCGGTCCAAATGATAGCGGGCGTGGAGGTCCAGGCCGTCGACCAAGCCCAGCTCGGCAGGACGCGGTTCTCGTGCCGATTCTGCCGTTGCCGGGTTGGGATGGGCCATAGACGCTCCGAACTAATTTCTGCTACGCAGTTTGGATAGAAGGCGGATGATCTCGAGGTACAACCAGATCAGCGTCACCATGATGCCGAACGCGCCGTACCACTCCATGTACTTGGGCGCGCCGACTGCAACGCCCTGCTCAATGAAGTCGAAGTCGAGCACGAGGTTCAGCGCGGCGATGGTCACGACCACCAGGCTGAAGCCGATGCCGACGATCCCCGAGCCGTTGATCGTCGTGAACTGGATGTGCGTGAACATGCCTAGCAGCAGTTGTAGTACGTAGAATGCGCAGATGCCGCCGGTCGCGGCGATGATTCCGAGCTTGAACTTCTCGGTGACTTTGATCAGGCCGGAACGGTACGCCAGCAGAAGCACGAAGAGTGTTCCGAAGGTGAGGCTGACCGCCTGGATGCCGATGCCCGGATACCGGGTTTCGAACATGGCGGAGATTCCGCCCAGTGCGAGGCCTTCGAGCAGCGCGTAGAGTGGCGCGGTAATGGGCGCCCATGACTGCTTGAAAATGGTGATGAGAGAAAAGATGAGGCCGCCAATTAATCCAACCATCATCAGGCCCATCACGCTCGATGGATCGCGCTCCACCAGGAAGAGCCGCCAGGTCCACGCCGCCGTCGCCATTACACAGAGCAGCAGGATTCCGGTCTTGTTGACCGTGCCGCTGAGGGTCATGTGCCCGGCGGAGTCCAGAATTCCGGATGGTCCGGCGTTGGCCAGGTCGCGGAATGTCTTGTCGCCGAGTGCCGGATTGGATGTCTTCAACAGTGCCATTGTGGTTCTCTCCTTGCGGAATCGCGGACCGTGCCGCTTGATGCGTTCATTGTAAGGCAACCTGTTCGGCGCCCCTGTGTTCGACGACGCGGGCACGGGGCTCGTCTCATTCGGCGGACTTTCCTACTGTTGCGCGTGGGGTGCTGGTGCGGTGCGCAGCGCGGAGGTATTGTGGCGGCCAGGTCATCGGAGCGCCCAACTCCTCAGCGGCGTGCAGCGGCCAGTAGGGATCGCGCAGCATCTGGCGTGCGAGGAACACCAGGTCGGCCTGGCCGGACTGCACAATCTCTTCTGCCTGCGCGGGCAAGGTGATCTGGCCGACGGCTCCTGTGGGGATGTCCGCCTGAGTGCGCACCTGCGCGGCGAACGGCACCTGATAGCCGGGTCCGGTTGGGATGGTTGCGCCATCCACGTTGCCGCCCGAAGAGCAGTCGATCAGGTCCACACCGTATTGCTTGAGGAAGCGGGCGAGGGCGATCGATTGTTGGAGGTCCCAGCCGCCGTCGGTCCAGTCGGTGGCGGAGATGCGGACGAAAAGCGGTGTTCGATTGGGAAGTTCGGCGCGTACGACGTAGACGGTTTCGAGGAGCAGTCGAATGCGATTTTCGAAGCTGCCGCCATAGTTGTCGGTGCGCTGGTTGGAGAGCGGCGAGAGGAACTCGTGTAGCAGGTAGCCGTGGGCGGCGTGGAGCTCGATGACGTCGAAGCCGGCTGCGATGGAGCGGCGCGCGGCGGCGGCGAAGGCCTGCTTCACTCCGGCGATGCCCGCGGCGTTGAGCTCGTGGGGCTTCGCGTAGGTTGGGCTGAACGGAAGCGCGCTGGGTGCGACTACGTTGGTCCAGCCTTGCTCGGCGGGGGGGAGCAGACGGTCGCCCTCCCACGGCCTCTGCTTGCTGGCCTTGCGTCCGGCGTGGGCTAACTGGATGCCTGCGTAGGAGCCCTGGGTGTGGAGGAAGTCGACGATCCGGGCGAGCGTCGCGATGTGCTCGTCCTTCCAGATGCCGAGGTCGTTGGGGGTGATGCGGCCCTCGGGGACGACTGCGGCTGCCTCGGTGAGGATGAGCCCGGCTCCGCCGACGGCCCGGCTGCCAAGGTGGACGAGGTGCCAGTCGTTGGCAAAGCCGTCTGTGCTCGAGTACTCGCACATAGGCGATACGACGATGCGGTTAGGCAGGGTTAGCCCGCGAAAGGTAATGGGCGAGAAGAGCTGGCTCATGTGCATTGGATTCCCGCGCGCAAGTTTCGATCCCGGCGCGTCTTGAGGGTCAGGTACCCCTATGGATAGGGGTATCCTGGCGAGAAATTCTTTTGAATGTGATTTGCGGGAGGGGTAGTGCTGTAGATATCTGAACTGCAATGGGTTACTGCTAAAATATTCAATTCAAATGGTTTATGGGGAGAGTTGAAGAGCCCTGAAGGCTGAAACCTGCGGTCGGACGTGGGACAGACTTCCCCATGCATCCATTGTACGCTTCTAACCGTGGAGCTAGACAGGACCTATTCCCTTATGGGTGTTACAGTTAGGTCTTTTGGGGGCTTGACACGCGGATCTGCTGAGTGCTTTCGCGAAAGATAGTTCTGAGGTGAGGTAAGGCTAAACGAATCAAAGAGTTCACGGAGCAGAAGAGAGGACAAAGAGGAGTTCGACATGATTGGGGCAACCGGCGAGAAAACGTACTGCTAGTTTGGCCTTGGTACTCTATCGACAACAGTCAGGCTGTAGATTCCAGCAAGAGGAGAGCAGCGATGCTCGATGTCCACGCACCGGAGCACGGCATTCACGGCGTGCGCGACTTCATGCTTCATCTGCTGACAATCACGGTGGGCCTGCTGATTGCGCTTGGGCTCGAAGCCAGTGTTGAGGCGCTGCATCATCGGCATCAGCGGCAAGAGGCTGAGCAGAAGATTCGCGAAGAAATCCGCACCAATGAGTCGAGCTTGATAGCGGGCGCACCGTATGTCCTGGCAGAACGCAAGGTTCTCTTACAGGCGCTGCAGGACCTGGAGGGATTCGCAGTCGACAAAAATCGACAGGACCTGGGCAAGTTGAAGTTTGTATTTAGCGAGCAGGAGATTCCCGATGCAGCGTGGCGCGCGGCCAGCAGTACGGGCGTCCTGGAGTACTTGCCCTACGATGAGGTTGAAAGTTTTTCCGATGCGTATCGAGAGCAGGCGCTCTTGCAGGTGATGGAGCAGAGAGCTCTCGAGGACTACCTTGAACTGACCCCTCAACTGGATCACGAACCAACTAAAGAAGATGTCCCGGCGATTATAAGCAGCACGAGAAAGGCCCTGGGTCACCTCAACGGTATTCTGGCGGCTGGAAGCGGAACGCTGAACAGTTATAAGGTAGTTCTAAAGTAGCAGGACGATTCCAGGTAGTGACGGAGGCAGGTCAGCGGAGTTTGACGCGGACGTGGGTGCCGTCGATGTCGGTGAAGGTGACCTCGTATTTGGTCATGAAGACCTGGGGATTGTATTTGCCCTTGCCTGCATAGTGCAGAGGTTGCGTCGCGGCCTGGTCGCCGTTGGCGAGGCAGGCCATCCAACGCATGCAGGTGAGAGTGAGCGGCGTTCCGGGTGTCTGGTTCCAGTGCTGGATGAGGATGCGGAAGGGCTTGTCGGCGCTGTTGTTCTCCATCAGGATGTCGTTGGAGTAGTTCTGATAGACCTCGATTCCGCTCTGCTCGACGTCATTGCGGTAGGTGGTGGCGAGGGGATCGCGCAGGTAGACGCGCTCGCGATTGATGAGGATGAGGCCCAGGATGATGACGAATGCCAGACTGAAGATGGTCTTGATCATAGGCGGCCTCAACCGATGGTTCGTTGGATGCAGATCGCGCGATTCGATGGGTCGTCAGCTTAGCCTCTTGGCTGTGGTGGCAACAGAAATACGGGGGTTCTTCGCTGCGCTCAGAATGACAAGCAAAGGTGACACGCGAGGGAATGACAAGCGAAGGATATATCACTTTTGCTTTTCTTCGTGGTATTCCTGCTCGGTGTTGATCTCCCAGAGGGCTTGCTTGTCGACGTGTCCGGCTACGATGCCGTCGACTGCGTGCATTGCGGTGAGCATGCTGTGGTCCTGGTTGTTGTACTT
>JALYIG010000030.1 GCA_030775885.1 Acidobacteriota bacterium
CGGCATAACTGGATTTCTCGACCGACGTATGGCAGTACTGGCACTGTAGACCGAGTCCCTGGGTATGGTGCTTGTGGCTAAACGGTATAGGCTGATCCGGCCGCTGACCCTGCCGCGTTACCCACGGCGAGCGCTGCAACTGATCCAGCGTGACGCCGAGCGCGATGACGATCAGGCCGACAAGTACCAGGCTTGCCCGGGCCAGCGCGTTCGAACTGCGGTCAAAAACTTGCGCCATGAGTGCGTCCTGTTTCTTCTGCCTATCTGGGTTGAAGACTTAGGGTTTGAAGATCGAAGGTTGTTGTTGCGTGAGAGTGTGCGGGCAGCGCGTTCGAGTGTAGCAGCGGAAATGCACGCTTAGGCGATTCATTTGTCTGTGACACAAATCACGTTTCTCTAGCTCTAAACAGAAGACGAGTATAGCAGTGGAAAAACAGGTTTCGAAAGGGTCAAAGCCCCCCGCAAGTGTTTTTTTCTTAGTAATATCCGATTATCGAACCGATGTTTGCCGGCACGCAAATTATGTCTGGTGCAGTCGGATGCCGCCCAACCGGCAATGGATTCTCCCCGCCCTCAAAATGCTTAGCCGAGTACCGCCCCGCAGCACGAACGCAGGCGCTCCTTTTCGTTTGACCTCCCGCAGCGCGGCGGCTGAATCTGCTTTTTCGTTTGTCATTCCGCAGCGGAGAGGAGGAATCTGCTTGTGCCTTTTGCATCTCGAACCTACCTTGTAACTCATGCCTCGTCCTCAGCGCAAAGCCAGCGCACCACGCTACGACTCCGCCTCCGCCCTGCGCGAGATCTCCGCCGCCGACCCCAAGCTCGGCCGCCTCATCCAGCGGGCCGGCCCGTTCACCATGCGGATCGCCAGCGGCCAGTCTCCGTTTGAGGCTCTGGTCGAATCGATCGTCTACCAGCAGCTCAATGGCAAGGCAGCCTCCACCATCCACCGCCGCCTGCTGGAATCCTTCGGTCCCACACTCGCCCCGCCGACACTCGCGGCAGCCTTACCGCCGAGGGTTGGTGCGCACCCCACTCCGCAGCAGATTCTCGATTGCCCCAATGAGCAGTTGCGCGCCGCCGGCCTCTCCGCCAACAAGTCGCTGGCGCTGCGCGATCTTGCCGCGAAGACCATCGACGGCACGGTGCCCACGCTCGCTCAGATCCGCCGCATGTCCGACGAAGCGATCATCGAACACCTCACCCAGGTCCGCGGCATCGGTGTCTGGACCGTGCAAATGATGCTGATCTTCCGGCTCAGCCGTCCTGACGTGCTGCCCACCGGCGACTACGGCGTGCGCAAAGGTTTCGCGCTCACCTTCGGCAAGCTGAAGCCCGCCGACAAAGTAACGCCGCTCGACCTGCCCACTCCCGCCGAGATGGAGAAGCGGGCGAAAAAGTGGCATCCATGGTGCTCTATCGCGAGCTGGTATCTGTGGCGCGCCTGCGACCTGGCCGCCGGCAAGATACCCCCCACCGCGTAGTCCGAAACTGGCGCGCCCGCAAGACTCACACCGCCACGGTCCGGCTGACCACCCAGGCCGTCCATTCCTCTTCTGTCATCTGGCTCGCCGCTGCGCGCAGTACCATCGCCGTCTCTTCCGCGGCGGAGCATGCCAGGCCAAAGCCATTAGCTTTGAGAAATACCGCGAGCGCACGAGTCCGATCCGCTTATTCCGATCGAGGAATGCGTGGTTCTTGATCAATCCCCAAATCAACGAGGCTGCAATGCTGGGTACCGTCGCCGCCGGATGCTAGTTGACCTCGTTCTCAGCACGAGAGGTCGCCGACTCCACCGGCCGCACCTCCACCGCAGATCCATCCGTCAGATGCAGTGCCTCTAACGCCTCGCGCGAAAGCACGACGCAAAACTCATCGCCTCTTCGCTCAACGCGCATCACCATGGGACGTCGTTTACCCCAATCTCTCTCGACTTTTTCGCAAATCCCCTCGCCAGTCCCCGCCCTGCGCGACGTCATCCGCGATACCCTAGTACTTCATGGTGAAACGCTCCACCCAAAAGTCCGCGAAGCCGCAGCCCACCCCTGCCAACCGGTACGTCTGCGTGCATGGCCACTTCTACCAGCCTCCACGGGAGAACCCCTGGCTGGAGACCGTCGAGGTGCAGGACTCCGCCGCCCCATGGCACGACTGGAACGAGCGCATCACCGCCGAGTGCTATGCCCCCAACGGAGCCTCGCGCATCACCAACACCAAGAACGAGATCGTCCGCATCGTCAACAACTATGCGCGCATGAGCTTCAACTTCGGCCCTACCCTGCTGAAGTGGCTGGCCGACCAGGCGCCCCGCACCTATCGCATGATCCTCGACGCCGACCGCGCCAGTGCCATGCGCTACGACGGGCACGGCTCCGCCATCGCGCAGGTCTATAACCACATCATCATGCCGCTGGCCAGCAGCCGCGACGCGCTCACCCAGATCCGCTGGGGCATCGCCGATTTCGAGTACCGCTTTCAGCGCCGCCCCGAAGGCATGTGGCTGGCCGAGACCGCCGTCAGCCGCAGCGTGCTCGACCTGCTCGCCGCGGAGGGCATTAAGTTCACCATCCTCGCGCCGCATCAGTGCGCCCGCGTACGCCGCATCCCACAGCGGCAATCCGGCGCAGAGCCGCTTCTGCCCACGGAATCCGCCGAGGCCGCGAACCCGCCCCAATCCACGGAGAACGGACGCCGGACAACGGACAATCCCTGGATGCCCACCGCCGGGGGCACCGTCGATCCCACCCAGCCCTACACCGTCACGCTCGACGAGGGTCGTTCCATTGCCGTCTTCTTCTACGATGGCCCGGCCTCGCGCGCGATTGCATTTGAAGGTTTGCTGAATAGCGGCGAGGCATTCGGCAGCCGATTGCTGGACGGCTTTCGCACCAAGTCGCCCGACCAGGCCTCCCGTCCCGAACTCTCCCACGTCGCCACCGACGGCGAAAGCTACGGCCACCACCACAAGTACGGTGAGATGGCGCTCTCCTACGCCATGCATTGGGTTGAAGATAACGGCCACGCCAAGCTCACCAACTACGGCGAGTTCCTGGAAAAATTCCCGCCCATCTGGGAGGCGGAGGTGGTCGAGGACACATCCTGGAGCTGTGCCCATGGCGTCGAGCGTTGGCGCTCGAACTGCGGCTGCAACGGTGGGAAGCCAGGCTGGAACCAGGAGTGGCGAGGCCCTCTGCGCGAAGCTCTCGACTTCCTGCGCGACGCGACCGCTCCGTTGGCCGAAAAGCTCGCCGCAGGCCTGTTGACAGACCTCTGGGCCGCGCGCGACAGCTACATCGACGTCGTCCTCGACCGCGCCACCCCTACCAAAGACCGCTTCTTCGCGCTCCATGCCTCCCGCGTGCTGACGCGGGAGGAGCGCGTCACCGTCCTCGAACTGATGGAGCTCGAGCGCCACACCCAGCTCATGTACACCTCCTGCGGCTGGTTCTTTGACGAGATTTCCGGCATCGAAACCGTGCAGATCATCGCCTACGCCGGCCGCGTTCTCCAACTCGCCGCCAAACTCTTCGGCGAGCCCGGCACTGCGCTCGAACAGCAGTTCCTCGCCATCCTCAGCCGCGCCAAAAGCAACGTGCCCGAGTTCATTGACGGCGCGGAAATTTATCGCCGCTACGTCACCGGCATCCGCATCGGACTCGAGCAGGTCGGCGCTCACTACGCGATCAGCTCCATCTTCCGCAGCTATCCCGAAGATGGCGAGCTATTCTGCTTCGAGCTCCATCGCGATTCGCAGGAAAGCTTCACATCCGGCCGCGGCAAAGTGGCGCTCGGCCGCGCGCACATCCGCTCGCGCATCACCGAGGAGACCGAAGAAATCTGCTTTGCCGTCCTGCACCTCGGCGACCAGAACCTCTCCGCTGCGGTCCGGCCCTACTTCGTCGACAGCCCTGAAAACGCCGAGGCTTTCGCCGCGTTCTCCGTTGAGGTGGGCGCCGCCATCCGCCGCGCCAATCTCCCGGAGGTCATCCGCCTGATCGATCGCTTCTTCGGCTCGCTCGCCTACTCGCTCACCTCGCTCTTCGCCGACGAGCAGCATCGCATCCTGCGCACCATCCTCGACCGCACCCTGGCCGAGATGGAAGACTCGCTGCGCAAGATCTACGAAGACCACGCCTCGCTGCTGCGCTTCCTCACTGAAAGCGGAATGGCCGCGCCGCCCGCCCTGGCCATCGCAGCCAACTTCGCCATCAACAGCAGTCTGCGCCGCGCCATCGCAGCGGAAAACTTCGACGGTGCCGAGATCGGCGCGCTCTTCTCCCGCGCCCTCGCCGACCAGGTTGTCGTCGACACCCAGGCCCTCAGCTTCGCCGCAGGAGAACGCATGAAGCGCGCGATGGTCGCGCTCGAAGCCGCCGCCGACAAGGACCGCGCCATGAAGACCGCCCTGCAGACCGCGCTCACCATCGCCACCGGCCTGCATTCGCTGCCCTTCGACGTCAACCTGTGGCAAGCGCAAAATATCTGGAACGACCTCTTCCGCCGCAGCGACGACACCTACTGGTCGCCGGAGTGGAAGCTCGCCTTCAAGAAACTCGGCGAGGCCCTCAATATCAGCGTCGATGAACTCGTCATCGACGAAGGCGTCACCGTCTTCTAGCGGATCGCTCGCGTCGGCTAAATCCCAGCCGCCTCGCCCACAATCGGAAACACATTCAGCATCCTGGTCAGCCCAAGCAGGTGCCGAATCGGCGTACTCAGGTTCTTGAGCTCCATCGTGCAACCAGCCGCCTTCGCCGTCACGTACAACCGGACCAGCCCGCCCAGCCCCATACTGTCCATGTATTGCAGGTCGCTTAGGTCCATAACAACGTGCTGAATCTCAGGCATCAGCGCGTCCACCTTGCTGTAAAGCGGCCCCGTCGTTCCCGCAACCAGTTTCCCATGCAAACGCACAAGGGCCACGTCCCCGGGACATAGTTCAATCTCCGTCGTAAGGCTCGACACGGCTGGTAGTTTCGGTTTTGGCATTAAACACGTCCTCTTTTGATCCCGCGGGGAAATGAAACTGGATCAAGCGTTCTTTTTACCAGGGAAGAGGAGGAGGACAGTAAAACAATCGGCGACAACCAAGCCTATCAGCAGCGCTTCAACTCCGCCAAGTCCTTCCAAAAATCCGCCACAAATCAATACTTAAATGACTTGTCCGGATACCCCGGCGTCTTCGGCACCGGCCTCGGATCCTCCTTGATCTCCTTCTTCAACAGGTCCATCGCCGCTTCGAGTTGGGCGTCGCCGCCCGTAAACGTCGCATGCGGCAGGTTGTCCACCACCACGTCGGGATCGACGCCGTGGCCTTCGATCAGCCATTTGCCTTCCGGCCCGTACACGCCCATCTCCGCAGCCGTAGCAACGCCGCGGTCGGCCTGCAGATTATCGCCGCTCAGCCAGATCTCGCCGCCCCATGTCCTGGTTCCCACCACCTGGCCAAGCTTCAGCCTGCGAAAGCCTTCCGCGAACGCCTCGCCGTCCGAAGCCGTCCCCTGGTCGCACAGCACCACGATGTGGCCGCGAAACGCATACTGCATATTCCAGATTGGATTTCCCACCCGCGGCTGCCAGTAAAACCAGGCCTGCCGCAGCAGCCTGCCCAGCAGCCACGAGTCGATATTGCCGCCGTTGTTGTCCCGCACATCGATGATCAGCCCAGCCCTCTGGTACACGGGGTAATAGTCGCGCGCCCACTGCGCTATGTCGTCCGACCCCATCGCACGCAGATGCACATACCCAATCTGCCCGGCCGACGTCTTGTCCACCTCCAGCCGCCGCGTGTACTCCCACTCCGAGTAGCGCAGGTCGCGCTCTTCGCCATTGGTCATCGGCTTCACCAGCACGTCGCGCATCGCGCCGCTCTTCGACTTCACCTGCAGCATCACCTGCAGTCCCGCCTTGCCGCGCAGCAGTTCGCGCTCGTCGCGCACGCTCAGCAGGTCGGTTCCATCGATCCCCGTAATCACCTCGCCCTCGCTCACCAGCGAGTCCGGACGCGCCAGCGGAGGAGCCTTCTCCGGCTGATCGGGATCATGCAGATAGATGTGCTCCACCACGAATCCGCCGGCTTTCTCGTCCCTCTTCAACTGCGCGCCCAGCGCCGCCAGATCGATCTGGTCCGCCGGCTTGCGATCGTCACCGCCTTGTACAAACGTGTGCAGCGCAGACAGCTCGCTCACCATCTGCGCAATCACGTCGTTCAGCTCATCGCGATCCGACACGCGGTCCACCAGCGGCAGATAGCGGTCGCGCGTCGCCGTCCAGTTCACGCCCTGCATCTTGGTGTCGTAAAAATAATCGCGCTCCAGCCGCCACGCGTCCAGAAAAATTCCCTTGAACTCCGACCGCGGAGTCGTATTCAATATCCAGCGCGACAGGTCCATTTGCGCCTTGCTCATTACCTTCGCATCGCTCAGCCCGCTGCCCTTCACATCGGAATCGAAGACGAAAAAATCATCGGCTTTGTGAATTAGCAGCTTCTTCCTGTCCTGCGAAATCTCGTAGCCCTTCACGTCGGCCATCACGGTACTCTTCTCATCGCCCTTGTTGTCGATGTCCACGCACTCCAGCGCCGACTTCGGCTGCACGTCGTCCGTGCTGCTCAGCCAGCACAACCGCTTGTCCGTCGCCTGCAGGCTTTTGTAATCGCCCGCCGGCACTGGCACCTCGCTCAACCTGTCTGCAATGCCGTTGAAGTCGATCTTGACCTCGGGCACCTTCTTCGCCGCCGCATCGTCCGCCGGTTTCTCCTCCTTCTTTGCCGGATCGACCGGCTTGCCCTCGGCCTTCTTCGTCTCCTCCAGCTTCTTCTCCTCCTTTACCTTCTCGTCCTTCTTGACCTCGTCTTTCGTCTCCGGATGCAGCTCGTCCGCCATCTGAAACGGCGACCGCAGGCCCGGCATCAGGGCCACCTGGTACACCTTGATCGACCGCGCGAAATGCGGCTCCGGCTCTCGCGGCCCCCACGGCGAAGACTCCGTAGACTTCAACTGCCGGTCCGAAAGAAAGTACATCCACTTGCCATCCGAACTCCACGCCGGGCTCATGCTGTTGTAGCGGTCCGTGGTCAGCGCAGTAATCTTGCCCGTCTCCACATTCAAAATCTTGGTCTGCTGAAACAGGTTGTCCGCCGACTCCACATACGCCAGCCAGCGGCTGTCCGGCGACCAGCTCAGGCCGGCAAAATCATCCACCATCGACTGCCCAATCAGCTTGTTCTGCTTCGCCGCAATGTCGTACATCCACAGCTTCTGGTCCTTGTCGTAGTGCGCCAAATACTTTCCGTCGGGAGAAGGGATTCCGTTCCAGCGCAGCACCGTTGCATCGTGGGTCCATTGCTCCGGCTTGCCCTCGCCGTTCGCCGGATACTTCCAAAACTCCGTCTCGCCCGTAGCAGTCGAGAGCGCAACGATGCTCTTGCCGTCGGGCAGAAAGCGCGCCTGGCGAAACCGCACTTCCGAATCGCCCGCCACTTTGATAATCCGTCCGCCGCTCTTCGCCGGCAGCGTAAACACCTCGCCCCGCGCCGTAAATACAACGCGGCTTCCATCCGGGGAGATATGTACATCGGTCAAATACGTCAGCGGCTTCTTCACCCAGTGCTCGCGCAACTGGTCAAAGTCGCTCACCAACGTGATCGGAATCACCGCCTCTTTGCCCGTCTTCAAATCGAGCGTCCACAGGTCCGCGCCGCAGCTATAAACAATGCGCCCATCCGACGCCGACGCCGACTCCACATCGAATCCCTTCTGATGGCTCTCCTGTTTCAACCCCTTGCCCTGCTCGTCGATCGAGTAGAGATTCATCACACCATCGCGGTCCGAGATGAAGTACACGCGCCCGGCGAACACCATGGGCGCATGCGACGTGCCCGCCCAGTCGCCGGTCAGCGGCACCGCTTCGCCGCGCCCGTCGAACCTCCACAGGTTTTCCGCTGTGCCGCCCTTGTAGCGCTTGGTGTTGCTACTCTGCTTGTCGAAGCGGGTAAAAAACAGCGTTTTTCCATCCGCCGAATACGCCGCCTCCGCACCCGTCGCAAGCGGCACCATCTCGCGCTCGCCATGCTTGCCAATCAACACCAACTTCGCTTCCGGCAAAGTCGAGTAGCGTTGCGTGCTCACAATCAGCCGCCCGTCCGGAGTCCATCCCTCGGGATACGCGTTGCCGTCCCACGTCTGCCGCTCCGGCATGCCGCCGCCGATCGGGATGGTGTACACCTCGCCCGGGCCTTCATACTGCGCGTGGAACGCCACCATCAACCCGTCCGGCGAAATCTTAGCCATGCTCTCCACGCCGGAGTTCGACGTAAGCCGGTGCGCCGCCCCACCCTGCAAGCTCACCGACCACAAGTCTCCCTCGGAAGTAAAAATCACGGTATCGCCATGCACCGCCGGATCGCGATAATAGCCGCCCCGCGCCGCCGGTCCAGCCGCTGGCTCCGCCGCCACCGCAGCCGAGCAGGCAATTCCACTGATTCCACCAAGCACAAAAATCATCGAGGCGGTCATTCTGATCGAGGGTGTCATTCTGACTGGGGCTATCATTCTGGCTGCCATTCTGATTGGCGCTGTCATTCTGAGCGCAGCGAAGAATCCCCGTATTTCGCTTTTGCTTTTGCCTTCGCGCTGTGCAGCACACCACCACCGATTGAGCATGAGATCTCCTGAAACACAAAACGACGCCCGCGCTTATCCGCGCACACGCTGGCATCTTTATCTAGAAATTCGTAGCTGGAGAATACCACCGCCGGCGAAGCTTCGGAGTAGCAGAGGGCTTCAGCCCGCGGGCCCTCGCACCGGACGTCGAACCTCGCCCCTCGCCTCTCAACTCCGCCAATGCAGCTTTACCGGCCCATCCATCGGGTGCTCGCCGCTGCCCCTCAGACGAGCCTGCTTCAGCGCGAAGTACCACTTCGCCGGTTTGTCCGCATCGTCGATCAGCATCAGCGCCGGTCCGAACCTCAGCCCCGCCGCCTGCTCAACCATCGTCTGCTGGTCCTGCCCAACGAAGCGTTTGGCAAAGAATTTCAGGATTGGAGTGAACAGAGGAAACCATCCCAGCACGTTCCACGCTCCGCACACATCGATCCGGCACGTCGAAGGAGTCACCGGCGTCACGGTGGTCAGCGTCGCAAACCATTTATCGCCGCAGCGAATCGTCTCGTAGCGCCGGTTCGGCATCACGAAGTCGATCGTGGTCGTCACCGGCCCATGCGCACCCAGCAGCTTATACGGCAGGCTATTGCTCGAAGGCGCATGCGCCGCCATGCGAAACCCTGCGTTGCGCCCGTTGTGCTCGTCATCGCGAATCGGCTCGAACTGCTTCTCCTTGGCGTGAATGCTCGCCTTGCTGCGCCACCACCACGACTGGTGTACGAACGGCCCATGCGCCGGGTCCATCAGCCCAATGATGCCGTGATCCACATTGCAAGGCAGGTCCGCACTCAGATGCGCGCTGCGAAAGTTCTCTGAAAATTTAGGCACCTCAGGCACCGCCGGCAGGTCCACCTCAGAAGCCGGTGCCCCATCCAAATTCCGCTTAGAGGGGTTCGAGCCACGAATGCTGGACCCGGGCTGCGGCAGATAAACCCACGCATGCCCATCGCGCTCCTCGCACGGATACGCCGCCGCGTAAATCTTCGTCGCGTCGAGCGTGTCCGCATCGGTCAGCGATGGAATCAGCTTGCACTGCCCGCTGCACGGTTCGAACTCCCAGCCGTGGTACTTGCAGGTCACCGTCTCGCCGTCGAACCAACCGGCAGAAAGAGGAATCCCGCGATGCGGACAAAGATCGCGCATGGCAAACACTTTGCCGTCATTCTTCCGCCCCAGCAGCAGCGGATGCCCCAGCAGCAGCGTCGTCCGCGCCTTGCCCCGCGTTAGTTCGCCGGCCCGCATCGCCGGATACCAGTCGCCGAAGATCAGTTCCGCCGACGGCCCCGGAGCGGCGGCCGCACCCGCAATATCAACCAGATCACTCATTTCGCTGCTACCTAATATAGTCGCGGATGAAACACTAATCGAAAGCGAATGTCACCAACGCAGTCCATCCCGAAGCGCCCGCTCGCGACGACGCTGACGATCCTTACGCTTTGGATCGCGTTCTACGCCAGCTTCACGCTCTTCCATCCCGCGCTGCTCGACGATGCCGATTCGGTCCACGCCGAGGTGGCCCGCGAGATGCTGCTGCGCCACGACTGGGTCACGCTCTACGCCAACGGCATCCGCTACCTCGAGAAAGCGCCGCTGCTTTACTGGTCGATGGCGACATGTATGGGGGCCGCACAGATGCTCGGCCACCGCAGCCCAGAGGCGCTGGCCGTAGCCGCGCGTATTCCACTGGCACTCACGGTCCTCGCACTCGCGTTCGCGGTCGAAGCTTTCGCGCGCCGTGCTTTCCGCAGCAGCCGCGCCGGACTCTACGCCGGGCTTATTCTGCTGTCCTCGCCGGGCGTCTTCCTCTTCACTCGCACCTCGCTCCCGGACGCGATGCTCTGCCTGTGGCTCACGCTCGCGCTGCTCTGTTTTTGGCTCACGGAAGAAAGCAACGCCACCGAAGCCCGGGTGCCCCATCGTTCGCAGTCTCATCGCGAAGGGTGGGACGTACAAAGCCCGCGCCTCCTCTGCTTCGCCTTCGCGGCCTTCTGCGCGCTGGGTGTCCTCACCAAAGGCCTGATCGGCATCCTCTTCCCCGTCGCGCTTGTCGCGATCTACTTATTGCTCACTCGCGGCCCGCGCAACGCGATGGTACGCATCGGACAGCTCCAGCCGATTGCATCTGCAGCTTTCTTCCTGCTGATCGCCGCACCGTGGCACATTCTGATGGCCCTTGCGAACCCGACGCAAGGCCATCCGGGAAGCCTCACTTTTGCAGGCGGCCACTGGCAAGTTCCGCTGCCCACGGACGGCAACGTCCACGGCTGGACGTGGTTTTATTTCGTCAACGAGCAGCTTCTTCGCTACCTCAACCTCCGCGTCCCCCGCGACTACGACACCGTCCCGCTCTACCTCTTCTGGGGGCTGCTGGTTATCTGGCTTATGCCGTGGTCCGCATTCGTGTTCAAGGCAATCGCCGTCGCCGTTCCAATCCGCATTCCCGCGTGGCGCGAACGTTTTCGCACCCGAACGCTGACGGAATGGGAACGAGCGTCAATCCTGCTGCTGACCTGGTCCGCGCTGCCGTTGCTATTCTTCTCGCTCTCCACGCGGCAGGAATACTACGTGTTGCCCGCGTTGCCCGCGCTTTGTCTGCTGCTCGGATACTGGCTGTGGCTCACGCTCATCCGGTTCCCTGATCTCGGCATCGAACGCCCAACCGGCGGCCGTTGCGAGGTCAAGATGCAGGTCTTCAACCAAAAGGAGTGGAAGGAACGTGACCCCGCAGTGCACGGGCACGATCGCGTCACAGCTCACCGGGCGGCGCTACGTTGCACGGCGGTGCTGATTGCCCTCGGCGCAATCTTCGCCGTGGCCGCGCTCTTCTTCCTGCTGCGCACGCACGCGCCCAACGCCGACCTCGCCGCCCTGCTCCAGCAAAATCCGAGCGACTATGCCATGAGCATGGGGCACTTCCTCGACCTCAACGCGCAGGCGCTTGGCCTCTTCCGCATGCCGCTTGCGCTTGCCGCAGCCAGTCTCTTGCTCGGGCCGCTCGCCTCGTACATCCTGCGCCGGGTGCCCCATCCAAGGTCGGCTTGGGTGGGTCCTCACGCCGCCAATCTCGCGCTCGCCGCGGGAGCCTTCGGATTTCTACTCGCCGCGCATTTAGGCCTGCAGACCTTCGCGCCCGTCCTCACTTCGCAGCGGCTCGCCGCCGACAGTGCTCCGCAACTCCGCACAGACGACTTGATCGTCATCCACCAGGAATACGAATACGGCTCGACCCTCGGCTTCTACCTCCAGCGCCCGAGCTACCGCTTCCTCGCCGAGCGCACCAGCCCGCCGCTGACCACCGCGCCATCCGACCACGATAAGGCTGAAGTCACGATGCGCGCCGTCGCGGTCAATCCCATCCACATCCTCACCGATGCGAGCTACAACGGCATGCTGAACTACGGCCGCAGCTCCAACCTCTGGTACGGCAGCTTCTTCACTGGCGCTCCCGCGATCTTCGAAACCGCGCAAACGCTCGCGCAGAAATGGCGTGGGCCGCAGCGCATTTTTCTGTGGCAGGATCTGGCCAACCAGCCCAGCCCTTTGCCCGCCTCGCTCACGCCCTTCTACGTCATCGCAAAATCCGGCGGCAACGAGATCGTCTCGAATCAGCCGAACCGACGCTGAGCTGTTTGCGTGTGCACTAGTCGATGTCCCGCTTCTGCACCAGAAGTTGCGCCGCGATGGGGAAGGCCATCACCAGAGC
>JALYIG010000031.1 GCA_030775885.1 Acidobacteriota bacterium
GCTTCATGGCTGTCTGGCCCAACTTCCTCGCCCTCTTCCTCTTTACGTTCCTCCTGGTCTCGCTCAGCGTCTGGCGATTCCGCAAACAGCTCAGCTAAACCCCAACTTCAGATTGTCATTCTGAGCAAAGCGAAGAATCCCCGTACTTGTACTTGTCCTTGTCTGTTCCGTTTCACGTTCGGAAAACACCCAAGTCAGGACTGCCCAATGACTCTATCAGTGACAAAGACACTTGCTCTCGAACTTGCAATCGCCGCCGCGATCGCCTGCCCCTCCTCCCTCGCACAGGCCCCATCCCAGTCCGCACAGTCCCACGCCCAGGCGAATCCCCTGCCGCTTTCGGGACGCTCCACCGGCAACGCCTCCGTCACTGCGATTGAAGCCCCCATCGCAGGCACCACCAATAGCGTCACCACTATCAATCCTTCGGTTCAGGTTCACGGCACATATGCGGGAAGTTCCTCCAGCGCCTCAGACCGCCCCTTCTCCGGCAAACTTTCCCTGCGCGACGCCATCGCGCGCGGCCTCAGCTATAACCTCGGTGCCGCCAACCAGAACCACTCCGTACGCCAGGCCGGGGGCCAGTCCCAAATTGCCCGCAGTGCATTGCTCCCCAACATCAGCGGTTACATCGCCGAAAACCTCCAGCAGACCAACCTCGCCGCGCAAGGCTTGCGCATCAACACCCCTGGTTTCGCCTTCCCCACCATCGTCGGCCCCTACAACAACATCGACCTGCGCGGCTCCGTCTCGCAATCCATCCTCGACCTCACCGCCTGGAACAACTTCCGTTCCTCCAAAGAGCTGTATCGCTCCGCCCAACTCTCCGCCCGCGACGCTCATGAACAGGTGGTGCTCGCCGTATGTGGAACCTATCTCCAGATCGTCGCCACCTCCGAGCGCATCGCCGCGGCCCGCGCCCAGTTCGACACCGCCAACGCACTGTTCCAGCAGACGCAGCAGAAGCGCGGCGTCGGCCTCGTCGCCGAGATTGACGTCGACCGCAGCGAGGTCGAGCAGCTCACCCAGCAGCAGCGCGTCATCTCGCTCGAAGTCGAGCTTTCCAAAGAAAAAATCGCCCTCGCCCGAATAACTGGCCTGCCGCCCACCGATGCATACGACCTCGCCGATCCAGTTCCCTTCGCCGACGCGCCCGCCCTCACACTCAACGACGCCATCCATCAGGCCCTCGACCGCCGCGCCGACATCCAGGCAGCCGATGCCCAGGTCCACGCCGCCGAGCGCACGCTCGCCGCTGCCCATGCCGAGCGCATCCCCTCGCTATCCGTCAGCGGCAACTACGGCGCGATCGGCACCAACCCCGCTCAGGCGAAAGCTACCTTCTCCGCTGCCGCCACCCTCAGCATTCCGATCTGGCAGGGCGGCCGGACTGAGGGCGACATCAAGGTCGCCCAGGCCTCTCTCGCGCAACGCCACGGCGAACTCGAAGACATCAAGGGTCAGGTCGAAGCCGACGTCCGCAACGCATACCTTGAGCTACAGGCCGCCGCCAGCCAGGTCAAACTCGCCCAGCGGAACCTCCAGGTTAGTCAGGAAACTCTCGGCCTCACCCGCCAACGCTTCGACGCCGGCGTCACCGACAGCGTAGAACTCGTCCAGGCGCAGGAGTCGCTCACCTCCGCCCAGCTCGATCGGATCAACAGCGTCTTCGCCCACAATATCGCCAAACTCTCCCTCGCCCGCGCCACCGCAAGCGCCGCTGACGACCTCCAGAAGTTCCTGAATCTCCAGTAATTACGCGGTTGCGCAGTACTTGTGACTATTGTTAATCTGTTCGTTGAAGCGGCCAGATCACCGCCCATCCGCGGGCACACTTTCAGTTCCTGGTTCACGCCAAAAGCAAGCCATGCCTGGAAACATCCCACCCGAAGGAATATTCAGCCCCGCCGCGAATTTTCTGCTGTCCACACCAAAATCGTCTGTGACGAGCAGCACAGACAATCATAGGCCCCGAACGCCGATTGTAGTGGCAAGTAAGGAATTGACGCGAGGCAAATCCGTTGTACGGATGACCCGCACGCCCTCAATCGGCCCACTGCTTCATGCTCGTATTTTCGACCGACTGAGCCCACGTACAGCCACCCGCATTGCGAACCGCCTCCGCAAATTATTGCCGTACGGAGGAGTGGTCCAATGACGCAGCAAGTGGCTCAAAAGTCGAACGCAAAATCGCAAAACTCAGCCTTCACCCCAACCAAATATGTGTACTTCTTCGGCGGTGGCAAGGCTGAGGGTAACGGCCGCATGAAAGACGTCCTCGGCGGAAAAGGCGCAGGCCTAGCCGAGATGACCAACGCCGGCCTACCCGTGCCCCCGGGATTCACCATCCAGACCGAAGCCTGCCGCGAATACATGCTCGGCACCTTCAGCCCGGAGATCGGCACCGAGATGCTCGCCGCCCTGGCCCACCTTGAAGAGCTGCAGGGTCAGAAGCTCGGCGCAGCGGATAACCCAATGCTCGTCTCCGTCCGCTCCGGCGCCAAATTCTCGATGCCCGGCATGATGGACACCATCCTCAACCTCGGCCTCAACGATGTCTCCGTCGTTGGCCTTGAGGCCCGCAGCGGCGACCCCCGCTTCGCCTACGACTCCTATCGCCGCCTCATCCAGATGTTCGGCTCGGTCGTCCTTAACATCAGCAAGAAGAAGTTCGAGCATATCTTCGACACCATTAAAGAGCGCGAACACGTTACGCTGGACTACCAACTCCAGGCTCCCGCGCTGAAAGAGATCGTCGCCGAGTACAAGAAGCTCATCCGGAAAGAAACCGGCAAGGATTTCCCGCAGGAGCCGCTCGAGCAACTCGTGATGACTCGCGACGCCGTCTTCCGCAGCTGGAACGGCGACCGCGCCAAGACGTATCGCCGTATCAACAAGATCGACGACTGGCTAGGCACTGCCGTCAACGTCCAATGCATGGTCTTCGGCAATATGGGCGAAAGCTCGGGCACCGGAGTCGGCTTCACCCGCAACCCGGCGACCGGGGACAAAGTCTTCTTCGGCGAATATCTGATGAACGCGCAGGGCGAAGACGTCGTCTCTGGCATCCGTACCCCGCAGCACATCAGCGAACTCGAGAAGGCCATGCCCAAGGCCTATCAGCAGCTCCGCACGATCACCTGGAAGCTCGAAAAACACTACCGCGACATGCAGGACTTCGAGTTCACCATCCAGGACAGCAAGCTTTACATGCTGCAGACCCGCAACGGCAAGCGCACCGGCCTTGCCGCTGTCCACATCGCCATCGATATGGTCCGCGAGGGCCTCATTACCCAGGAAGAAGCCGTCATGCGGGTCGAGCCCAACCAGCTCTACGACTTCCTCGTTCCGCGTCTCGTCGAGAAAGATGAAGTAATCGAAGTCCTCGCCACCGGCCTGCCCGCATCGCCTGGCGCCGCCGTCGGCCAGATCGTCTTCAGCGCGGAAGATGCGGTCAAGTATTACAACGAAGCCGTCTACAAAGATGTCATTCTGGTCCGCGGCGAAACCACACCGGAAGATATCGCCGGCATGGAAGTCGCATCCGGCATCCTCACCTCGCGCGGCGGCATGACTTCACACGCTGCCGTAGTCACCCGCGGCATGGGCAAGTGCTGCGTAGCTGGCGCCGGCGAGTGCACCGTCGACGAGGCCCACAAGCAACTGCGCGTCAAGGGTCACACCCTGCGCCAGGGCGACTGGCTCTCTCTCGACGGAACCACCGGTCGCGTCATCCTCGGCCGCCTTAAGACCATCCCCGTCCAGCCCGACGACTCCGACCTCGTCAAGTTCATGAGCTGGGTCGACCCACTCCGCAAACTGAAGATCCGCGCCAATGCAGACATCCCACGCGATGCCAAGCAGGCACGGGCATTCGGAGCAGAGGGCATTGGCCTGTGCCGCACAGAGCACATGTTCTTCGCCGAAGGCCGCATCGAGCACGTCCGCGCCATGATTCTCTCCGACAACGAGAAGGATCGCCGCGACGCGCTCAAGAAGCTCCTTCCAATGCAGCGCGCCGACTTCGCCGGCCTCTTCAAGGCCATGGAGTCGCTGCCCGTGACCATCCGTCTGCTCGACCCGCCGCTGCACGAATTCCTGCCGCAACGCGAAGAGCTCCTGGTCGAGATCACCCGCCTCGAAGACCTTAAGCCCCACTCGCCCAAACTCAAAGAGCTCCGTCCGCTGCTGGCCCGCGTCCAGGAACTCCACGAGACCAACCCCATGCTCGGCCTGCGCGGCTGCCGCCTTGGCATCGCCTTCCCCGAGATCACCGAGATGCAGGCGCGCGCCATCTTCGAGGCCGCCGTCTCCATCAAACTCAAGGGCGGAGATCCGCACCTCGAAATCATGGTCCCGCTCATCACCTCCATCGAGGAGATGCGCAACCAGGCCGCCATCGTCCGCCACGTCGCTGAACTCGTCTTCAAGGAGAAGGGCGCCTCAGTGGAATACATGGTAGGTACTATGATCGAGCTTCCACGCGCCGCCCTCACCGCCGATCAAATCGCCGAAGAAGCCGAGTTCTTCAGCTTCGGCACCAACGATCTCACCCAAACCACCTTTGGTATATCCCGCGATGACATCAACAAGTTCCTCCCGGCCTATATCAAGAACAACATCTTCAAGGAAGATCCGTTCGCGACCCTCGACCAGAAGGGTGTCGGTCAGCTCATCGAGATGGCCACCATCAAGGGTCGCAAAGTCCGGCCCAATATCAAGGTCGGAATCTGCGGAGAACACGGCGGCGATCCAGAGTCCGTCAAGTTCTGCCATCGCATCGGCCTCAACTACGTCTCCTGCTCTCCGTTCCGCCTTTTGACGGCCCGGTTGGCAGCTGCGCAGGCGGCACTCCAGGAAGCACACTCGGGGCCAGACCTGCATGATCTGTTGCGGAATGGAGACTGGCTCACCACATAGCCACACCTTCCGCAACAGCGAGTTGGATGCCCGATAGATCTCATGCCAGTAGGAAACTCTGGAGACACTGGCGTGAGACGAGTCGGGCATCCCTTTTTTTCATTCAGCCTGTTTCCTAACTACCCCAGCACGTTCATCCGGGCGCTCTCCATCACATTCAATCGCTGCAGAATCTTTCGCGCAAGCCCCGTAATCGGCAGCCCCGGAAGCCGCAGCACATTCGCCCAGTGCGCCTCGCCGCCATTCTTCGGAACAGCGTTCCTCAACGATCGCGGCTCTGGCTTGGTCTTCTTGCCGGCCCCGTTTGGCTGCGCGAAAACCTGCACATAATAATTTGTGTTCGTGATCGAATGTCGAACCCGCAACACAGGTTCCAGCCCCTCCACTGCCTCCAGCGGCAGCCCTGGAAGCTCGAACATCGCCGGCATAATCGAAGCATCCCCATCCCGCAGCGACAGCAGAATCTCTGTCGTTGTGCCCCGTTTGCGCAGATCCAGCAGGTACGCCGCCGGCACGCTCCGCTGCGAATCCCGCGGCGGCGTGGCGTGTTCACCCCGCGTCCGGCACATCTCATACACAGGGCACACCGCGCACAATGGCGCCCGCGGCAGGCACACCATCGCCCCCAGTTCCATCATCGCCTGATTGTGGTCTCCCGCAGGATTGTTTGCCGGCACCGCGCGAGCCTCACTCCCGCCCACCGGCTCGGTCGGGTGCGCGCTCGCAGCCAGCGCGATGCGGTCACTCGCGTTCCACATCCAGTTGCCTGGCGCCTTCCCCGTCGTCCCATCCTCAGGCGCGACCTCTACCCGCGGCACGAGTGCCTGTGCGTGCTCGCGGATCAGCGCTTTTCCCGCCGATGTCGCACCGTCGGTCCGCCCCAGCAGCCGCAGAATGACGCGCTCAACATTCCCATCCACCACGGCCACGCCTTCGCCGAACGCGATACTCGCAATCGCAGCAGCGGTATATTCCCCTATGCCTGGCAGCGTCCTCAGCTCCGCAGAGTGCGCCGGAAGCTGCCCATTCCGTTCCAGCATAATAAATTGCGCCGCCTTGTGCAGCATCCGCGCCCGTCGGTAGTAGCCCAGCCCCGACCAAGCCGCAAGCACATCGGCGTCTCCCGCCAGCGCCAGCGACACCAGCGTCGGAAACCTCCGCAGAAATTCGTTGTAGTGCTCAATCACCGCGGCCACACGAGTCTGCTGCAGCATGATCTCCGACACCCAGATCTGGTACGGATCGGTCGACCCGCGCCACGGCAGCGTCCGTGCCTCCCTGCGATACCACACCATCAGCCGTTCGCGGAACACCACCGGATCCAACTCCGCCGCAGCCTTGTCCGTCGCAGCCGAGTACACCTCAGGCGCCTTCTTACTCTTCGTTCGATCAACGGAAACCTCAGGCGCCGAAGCCTTTGCTTTAGCCACAGAATTGCCGCTCGCGTCGGTTCGTCTCATCCATCAAATTTCACTCACCAGGTTCGCCACGGCGCCTTGCCGTCGCGCCACAGATCTTCCAGATGCATCTTGTCGCGCAATGTGTCCATCGGCTGCCAGAACCCGGAGTGGTGATACGCCTGCAACTCACCCTCCCTGGCAAGCCGCTCCAGCGGAGTCCGCTCCCACGGCGTCTGGTCGCCATCAATATAGTCAATCACCTTCGGCGAGAGCACAAAAAATCCGCCGTTGATCCACGTGCTATCTCCCGGCGGCTTCTCGCGGAACGCCGTGATCGCGTCGCCATCCATTTCCAGCGCTCCCCAGCGCGCAGTCGGCTGCACCGCTGTCATCGTCGCCAGCTTCCCGTGCGCGCGATGAAATTCCATTGTCTTCCCGATATCAATGTCCGCCACCCCGTCGCCGTAAGTCAGGCAGAAATCATCGTCACCCGAAAGATACTTCGAAGCACGCTTCAGGCGACCGCCGGTCTGCGTCTCATCGCCGGTGTCCACCAGCGTCACTCGCCACGGCTCCGTTTCACTTCCCAGAACCTCCATCCGATTCTGCTCCATGTGGAACGTCACATCCGACGTATGAAGAAAATAGTTTGCGAAGAACTCCTTGATGACGTAGCCCTTGTAGCCCAGGCAGATGACGAAATCATTGATCCCGTAATGCGAATAAATCTTCAGGATGTGCCACAAAATCGGCTTGCCGCCGATCTCAATCATCGGCTTTGGCCGCACCGATGTCTCTTCGCTGATGCGGGTCCCCAAGCCTCCCGCAAGAATTACTGCCTTGGTCACATTGGTCTCCTTTATTGATTGTAAAGAGCCTTCAGCGACTTGTCAGAATATTGCAGATCATCCCGCGGACATCGCTCCAGGCCTTACACTAGTGCGCATGACCAGCAGCCTCATCCGCCGACGCGACTTCCTCAAGCAATCCGCACTCGCGGCCGCAGCGCTACCCTTCGCCGGCATCCCCCGACTCGCTCACTCCCAACAACCCGCCCCGGCCTCCACCGCGGCGCGCCCCCACTTCCCCACATCCGACCCTGCCTGGGCTACCACCTGGGACGCCGCACTCACTGTCCTCGCCGGCAATGTCCGCTCCATGCCCCGCTATGAACACCCGGTCCTCGTCGAAGGAAGCACCTACGCCGGCATCTGGCTGGAGTGCGCCCCGCAGGAAGGCCAGGTCTACGGCATACTGCAGAAGTACGTCGCGACTCCCGCAGGCCAGCCCACGCCGCTCGAAACCGCCCGCGCCAATCACATGGCCTTCTTCGGCCAGCAGAAGCCAGACGGCCAGCTCCCCGCCTCCATCAAGCTGGCCGACAAGGTCGGTACCGATGCTGGCTACGGCCAAATCCAGATGGTCGTCCCCATCGCCGCAACCGCGTGGGATATCGTCCAACTTACACACGACCAGCAACTCCTCGAGACCGCCTACGCCTCCTGCTCTCGCTGGGACGCATGGCTCCGCCAATACCGCGACACCCGCAAGACCGGCCTCGTCGAGGGCTTCTGCACCTATGACACCGGCCACGACAACTCCCCGCGCTGGGCTGGCATCCCCAACCGCTGCCCCGATGCCGATGCGCGCAAATTCCCACCGCTCCTGGGCATGCCGCGCATTTGTCCCGACCTCTCCGCTACCGTTTACGGCGGCCGGATCGCCCTCGCCGCCATGGCCCACGCTCTGGGAAAATCCGACGACCACGCCCGCTGGCTAGCCGATGCGGAACACCTCCGCCAGCTCATTCTGAACAAACTTTACAGTCCCGACGACGCAGCTTTCTACGACCTCGACACCGACAACAAATTCATCCGAGTCCGCGGCGACCTCATCACCCGTGTCCTCGGCGAGCACGTGGTCGACCCGCACAAGGACAAGGCCATCTTCGAAGCCGTCTGGACGCGCCAGCTCCACAACCCAAAGGCCTTCTGGGGAACCTATCCATTAGCCTCGATCGCGATGGACGACCCCACCTTCGTCCGCCCCATCCCGCGCAATTCCTGGGGCGGCGCCAGCCAGGCCCTCACCGCCCTGCGCGCCCCGCGCTGGATGCCCTTCTACGGCAAGCAGGCCGAGCTGGACCACATGATGCAGCAATGGTGTTCTGCCATCATGCGCCACACCGAGTTCCGCCAGCAGATCGACCCCCTGAGCGGAGACTTCACCCAGCCCGACCCCGGCGGCTATTCCCCCTGCGCCCTGGTCTTCTGCGACTTTGCCCGCCGCCTCAGTAAAGTGTAAAGGCCTGTCATTCTGAGCGAAGCGAAGAATCCCGCATTTTGCATTTGCTTTTGTTCTTGTTTTTTCTCTTTTGCTGGTCATTCCCGAAGGGAATCTGCTTTTGCTCTGCGCGCTCACAAAGTAAATCCCGCAGTCACGTAAACTTGAGTACGACATGTCCACCATCCTCGAACATCTCCCTACCGGACAGAAGGTCGGCATCGCCTTCTCCGGCGGCCTCGACACCTCCGCCGCACTCCACTGGATGAAGCAGAAGGGCGCCATCCCCTACGCCTACACAGCCAACCTCGGCCAGCCCGACGAGACCGATTACGATGCCATCCCCCGCGCTGCACTCGAGTACGGAGCCGCCAAAGCCCGCCTCATCGACTGCCGCGCCCAACTCGTCCGCGAAGGCCTCGCCGCCCTGCAAGCCGGGGCCTTCCACATCTCCACCGCCGGCGTCACCTACTTCAACACCACCCCCATCGGCCGGGCTGTAACCGGGACGATGCTGGTGACCGCGATGAAGGAAGACGACGTCTCCATCTGGGGCGACGGCAGCACCTTCAAGGGCAACGACATCGAGCGCTTCTACCGCTACGGCCTGCTCGTCAACCCCGACCTAAAAATTTACAAGCCCTGGCTCGACGAGACCTTCATTCACGAGCTAGGCGGCCGCGCCGAGATGTCCGAGTTCATGCGCCGCTCCGGCTTCGACTACAAGATGTCCGCCGAGAAAGCCTACTCCACCGACTCCAACATCCTCGGTGCGACTCACGAAGCGAAAGATCTGGAGCATCTGTACACCAGCATGAAGATCGTCGTCCCCATCATGGGCGGCAAAGCTTTCTGGCGCGACGACGTCGCGATCAAATCCGAAGAGATCACCGTCCGCTTCCACGAGGGCTGGCCCGTCGCCCTCAACGGCGCAGAAATCTCCGACCCAGTCGAACTGCTCCTAGAAGCTAACCGCATTGGCGGCCGTCACGGCCTCGGCATGTCCGACCAGATCGAGAACCGCATCATCGAAGCCAAGTCCCGCGGCATCTACGAGTCCCCCGGTCTTGCCCTCCTCTTCATCGCCTACGAGCGCCTCATCACCGGCATCCACAATGAGGACACCATTGAGCAGTATCGCGACAACGGTCGCAAGCTCGGCCGCCTCCTCTACCAGGGCCGCTGGTTCGACCCCCAGGCCATCATGCTCCGCGAAG